>JAQGHS010000129.1 GCA_028291605.1 Planctomycetaceae bacterium
TGACCAGGTTGTTCAGGACCGGATCGTTGAAGACATTCCACCAATGACTGTCATCGCCGTATTCGCTACGCACACGAGCGTCATTCGCATCGATCCAGTGGTCGGCTGCGGCAGTGGGTGGCCGGCCAAAATTGACGCCGACTTTGAAGCCGTTATTGATGTAGCCTTTGATGCCTGTCGTGCAGCCGGTGGCCGAGACGGCCAGCGAGGCCATAAACGCGCGGCGGGTCCAATGTGACCGGCGCGTGGATTGCGCGATCAGTTCACCGCGGCGAGACATCTTGGCGGTCGGCGCGCAGTCCCCGTGCGCCGGATCGGGGGATATTCCATCCATGGAATGATCTCCGAAGGGGGATCAGCATCCCCAGTATCAAACACGTATTGGCTTCCCTGCCGAGGCTCTCGGAGCGAACGCTGGCCAATGTCGCGACCTCTGTCGAGGGAGCGCCTTCCAACGTGCTAACAACATCGTCATTCTCAGCGATTCTTCTGCAATTGCCGCAATCCTTACCCAGCTTCCACGTGGGTATTAAGGATTCATGTCTGAAGGTTCTGGGCGTAGGATAGGCATCCTGCCTGTCATGTTGTGTTAGAAATGACAGGCTAGAAGCCTATCCTACGGTTGTAAATCGAACATCAATTGAAGTGAACTGGCGATGAGGTACACTGACCGTTGACGCTGTCACGGGCCAGCAGCGGCGACTTGTTTGTCGCGGGAAATTCGTTTGCAACTTAAGGAATTCGCCATGAGGTCACACAAGACACGTCGATCGGGATTCACGTTGGTGGAGCTGGTGGCCGTTGCCGGAGCAGTCTCGTTAATGGGGACTCAGATTTTCGACGCCATTCTGCAGGCCCGGGAAGCGTCCAATCGCAGCCAGTGCAAGAACAATCTCAAGCAGATCGGGCTGGCGTTACACAACTATCATGACACTTTCGTCAAGCTTCCGCCGGGTTGGATCGGAGGCGATGCGAATCCGAAACAGCCCAATGTCTTCGGATTGAATGGGTGGGGTTGGCAGGCCATGATCACCCCGTTCGTGGATCAAGCCCCGCTGTATAATAAGATCAATTTCAACGCGAGCGTGGCTGATCCAGCGAATGCCGCCGCGGTTGGAAAAACGTTTCCGATCCTCCGTTGTCCATCGGATCCGTTCAATAAGAAGACTTGGACCATCAAGGATGCAGACGGAAAAGACATCGCCCCAGTGGCGACTGCGAACTATGTGGCGTCATTCGGAACAAGTGACTTCAGTAAATGTGAGAAGATGAAGCCGGGCGAGGTCTGCGAGGGGGATGGGTTGTTCTACCATAACAGTGCGCTGGGCTTTCGCGACATCAAAGACGGACTCTCTAACACGCTGGCAGTGGGAGAACGATCGACGAGCGAGAAGATGAATCGGATGACAACTTGGAGCGGCGTGTTTCCGACGGCGAAGTCGCCCTTCGCCCGCATTCTGGGGACGTCGGATCAGGCGCTCGATGCAAAAGAGAAGAACGCGTCGGGCTATGGCAGTGCTCACAAGGGGATCTCTCAGTTCTTGATCATGGATGGTTCGATCCGCGTGCTGAAAACCGACACCGATTTGAAGGTGTTTCAGGCGCTGACGACGCGGGCTGGCGGGGAAGAGATTCCGCAGGAATAGGTTTGGCATCTCGACCGTCGCAAATCGCCTTCACGCAACGCAATAAAAGCAGCCGTGTTCCCGGTTCGAGGGCGCACGTCGAATTTCGGCTTGTTTCAAGAGTAAGGGGACGCTGACTTTGTGGGGAATCGGCGAGTTCAAATTGTCGATTTTGCCCGGGATCTAGATTCGGGGGTGAGTAAAGCTCGTGGTAGAATTGGCTGTGGGATTCTCCGTCCCGAGGGAGCCGCATTAGAAACTGTGAATATGAATGCGATGGGAGCACGGTTTGAAGAGAGATGTGAACGGTAGTTCAAATAATTCAAAGAGCGCACGAGATTTGAATGTGTCCCGCTCAACATGCCAACCGGTTACGGCCGATGAAAGGCAGCTTGTTGTCGCGACGCTCAATCGCTGGGGCAAGGTGTGGAAAACGAGCGTATCTTCTGAAATGTGAAGTGGTTATATCCATTTCAGAACGCGTGATGCCGCCCGAAACACCGAGCGGAATTGAATTTCCGGCATCTTTTGTTACAGTGTTGCAATGAAATACAGGTATCGCTAGGTGCGGAATAGGTTTCCGTACTGAGATGTGCGAGTCCCTGCATGGGAAAATTGATTTTACTCGCTAGTCGGGGTTTTTGGCTGAGTTGGCGATCGAGCAACCATCGCCGACACGTTGCAAAGAATTCGAAGAGTTCAAAGAAGTCAAAGAATTCGCGCTGACGTCAACCAGTCCAACTCGTCCGAAGAGTAAAAGCTATGCAGCCGGTGCGGCTGCGGAGAAAGTTGTTCATGTCGATTACGAAAGAGAAGAAGACGTCGCTGATCGGTGATTTTCGGCAGAATGATGCCGATACCGGGTCAGCTCAGGTGCAAATTGCAGTGTTGTCACACCGGATCTCGCAACTGACCGAGCATTTGAAGTCGCACTTGAAAGATCATGCCGGCCGCCGTGGTTTGCTGATGCTGGTCAGTCGTCGTCGCCGTTTGCTGGACTTCCTGCGAGCGACCGATCACAAGAGCTACCTCGACATGTTGAAGCGCCTCGAACTGCGTAAGTAGTTTCGGTGCCAGTGTTTGTACCAGTGCGGCCGGAAGATCTCGGCCGCGCCCCACCGGTCTTTGGTGGTGGCAGTGGCATGGTGATGTCCACAGAGAGTTTCAGGTTGGCTCGTAGAGTCTTCTTCAATCGTGAAGAGCTCTGCAATCCGAGCCTGAGCTGTTCTCATCAACGTGGCAAACCACTCGCTGGCCTGTGGAAATCCCAGGGACGGGAATGCGTTGCACGTTGCGCTGTCACCAATCTCGGTGCCGGGCAGACTCATTTCCAGCCAGTTGAATCTGTATTGAAATCCATACCCCGAATTTTGCGAGACACTCCCCGGTTGACGGCGCGGGTGTCTCGAAAATTCCGGTCGTCCTTGCAGGGCGTTTCCGCTTGGGGTTCATGGACCAATCGTATGTCTCCGGTTGTTCCGCCTGGGCCGCTGGCCCGCGGGGCGACGCAACTGAGCATGCACTCTCGATCTTCTGAAGAAGAAACTCACATCGCCAATTGTTGTCATGTGGAAAATGTTGTTGTATCGGAAAAGAAATAAGTAGTAGGAAGCAGGGTAGAAACAGTGAAAGTTACCGTAGAACGTGAATTTGGCGGCCGGAAGCTCAGTCTGACGACGGGCGAAATGGCCAAGCAGGCGGCGGGGTCCGTTCTGGTCCAGTTTGGTGAAACCGTCGTCTTCGTGGCGGCTCAGAATGGTCCGGCGAAACCGGGTCAGGACTTCTTTCCGTTGACTGTCGATTACCGCGAACGAGTGGCTGCGGCCGGTAAGTTCCCGGGTGGATTCCTGAAGCGCGAAGGTCGCCCGACGCTGAAGGAAGTGTTGACCGCTCGCTTGACCGACCGTCCGATTCGTCCCCTCTTCCCCGAGGGCTATATCGAAGAGCTGCAGATCATGTCGAACGTGCTCGCCTGTGACGGCGAAAACGATCCCGACGTGTTGTCGATCATCGGTGCCAGTGCCGCCCTCGGTCTGTCCCCGGTTCCTTTCCAGGGCCCGATTGCCGCCGTGCGTGTCGGTCGCGTGAACGATGAGTGGGTCTTGATGCCCACCCAGGCGCAGATCGAAGAGAGCGTCCTGGATCTCGTTGTCGCCGGTACCAAGACCTCGGTCTTGATGATCGAAGGCTTCGCGGCCCAGATGCCCGAAGACGAGATGGCCGACGCGATTATGTATGCCCACTCGCAGATCGTCATCCTGTGCGAAATGCAGGACGATTTTCTCCGCCAGGCCAATCGCCCGAAGACTCCCTTCGTGCCCAAGGCCAGCAACCCGTTCGACGCTCCGTTGCGTGAAGAATTTTACGCCCAGGTGCGTGAAGCGAAGGCCATCAAGGTCAAGCACGAACGCAATGACAAGGTTGCCGCACTGAAGGCCGAAGCCAAGGCCAAGTACTTCCCCGAAGGTGCTGATGTCGCCGGTAACGGTGGCACTCCCCAGGAATTCTCGGTCGCTTTCGACAACGTCGCTTACAAGGCCATCCGCGAGTTGATCCTGACCGGAACGCGTCCTGACGGCCGTGGTCTGGCCGATTTGCGTGCGGTCAGTTGCGCTGTTGGCGTGCTGCCCCGCGTGCACGGTTCAGCCCTGTTTACACGTGGCGAAACCCAATCGTTGTGTACGATCACGTTGGGCACCCCGCGTGACGAACAACGCGTGGATGGCCTGTTCGAAGAGTATTCGAAGCGCTTCATGCTCGACTATTATTTCCCGTCCTACTCGGTCGGTGAATGCCGTCCGATTCGTGGTCCCGGACGACGTGAACTCGGTCACGGTGCTTTGGCCGAACGTTCGGTTGCCTCGAT
>JAQGHS010000133.1 GCA_028291605.1 Planctomycetaceae bacterium
TGCCATCCAGATAAAACCTGTTGAACTGAGCCGCGGAGCCTGGTGACTCGGCGCTGCTCTTGGGGATTGTATCTGAGGAGCGGTCTCAGCAGCCAGAGCTTTTTGGGCGAAACTGCATCGGGCGGGCAGGAAGCTCGCCGGGGCCGCGGCGGCGTGCGGGAAATCAGGGCGTGTTCTGCGCGGACAAGTCCGGTCGGCGCGCTCGGGCGGCGGATTCGGAATCGGGGACGATTCGAATGACGCGGCGAAGCGGGTTGCGAGTGGTGCCTGTTTCATGAGGAATCGAGCCCTCGGGGTGCCAGCGGGGCGGGCTCCTGCGGCGGTCTCTCGGAGAGCAGTCCCCTGGGCAATGTCGTGATCTGCAGCGGGGCCTGGCAGCAGGGACAGATGGCCGCCGGGTTCCACTGGCTCTGCCAGTGCTCCGGCGGACATCGTCAAGACGGCCCGGCACTGGCAGAGCCAGTGGCGCCGTCCGCGGCAACCGGTTGTCAGGCGTCCGCGCGCCCCTGCTGCCGTAGGACGACGTGCGTGGCCTTCTCCGAGGCCGCGAATTCGACGCATTCGTATCCCCGAGCCCGCAAGTCAACCCCTTCGAACAGCCGTTCGCCTCCGCCGAGCAGGACGGGCGAGATCGCAATGTGCAGTTCATCAATGAGGCTCTCGCGCAGATACTGCTGGATGGTGTTCGGCCCACCGCCGACGCGCACGTCCCTTCCGCCGGCCGCTTCGCGTGCCCTGTCCAGCGCGTCGCGAATGCCGCCCGTAACGAAATGGAACGTCGTGCCGCCTTCCATCTCGAGGGGTGGACGTGCATGATGCGTCAGGATGTAGACCGGAACGTGATACGGTGGATTGTCTCCCCACCAGCCTTTCCAGTTCAGGTCCGGCCAGGGCCCGCGCACGGGGCTGAACATGTTCCTCCCGAGAATCCAAGCTCCCACATTCTTAAAGCCCCGAGCGGCGAAGTCATCGTCCACCCCGGTCGTGCCGCCGTCCTTCCCGAACAAGGCCCGCTGGAGCGTGCGTGTGGGAAATAACCACTGGTGCAGATCCGTCCCGCCAATGCCGAGCGGATTGTTGATGTCTTGATTGGGGCCTGCTCCGTATCCGTCGAGCGAGATGGTGAAGCTCTCAACGCGAACTCGTGTCATCTGATGCCTCCGTTTGGACGCCGAACGCCCAGGTTATTCAGTCGTTGGATCTCATGCGACAAGAACAGTTACCAATCGAGTCTGACTTTTATACGCGTATCGGCGATCTCGATGGCCAACACGTGTGGAAGTGTTTCGGTGGACTCACACTCGAACAAACGCGTGAGAAGTTTCTTGAGCATTCAGAATTCTATCAGGAAGACTTTAAGTTTATACGTGGGAAAGCGATTGCATACTACTTTCCGGTTATCGAAGAGTACTTGAAGTCCGCTATTGACGGAGCCCACAGGCATGATCATTCTGCTTGGATTCCATCTCATGGTATTCAAAATCATTTTCGTGGCGCGCATCTGACGCACGTTCGCCAGCTTATTCCGCGAGTGTTTGCTCTCGCGGATTTCGTACTGAAGAACAATGATCGTTTGGGGTATGATTGGATGGAACGCAAGCACGTTGCAGAGGCATGGGAAGAATTGGTTCAGCACTTAAAATCAATTAACAATGGTGCCTAACAGGCGGTTCAACCCCACATTTTTCCGCGGGCGGGTTTGGGGTGTCATCAATGTCGGTCGCGCGGCACAACGTGGGTTAACCTGGGTGTAAGGCGACAAGGAGACATCATGGCGGTGAAGCGTATGGACAACGTCGGCATCGTGGTCGAAGACCTGGATGCCGCCATTGAGTTCTTCACTGAACTTGGCCTCGAGCTCGAGGGGCGCGCCCTCATCGAAGGAGACTGGGCAGATGGCGTCACGGGATTGCGCGCGATGCGCGTCGAGATTGCCATGCTGCGTACTCCGGATGGTCACAGCCGGATCGAGCTGTCCCGATTCCTCGCGCCACCTGTGGTTGCCGATCACCGCAACGCCCCAGTGAACGCTCTCGGTTACCTGCGCGTCATGTTCACCGTGGAGGACATCGATGATACGCTCGCCCGGGTCGGCAAATGTGGCGCGGAGCTCGTCGGCGAAGTGGTCCAGTACGCAGACAAGTATCGGCTGTGCTACATCCGGGGCCCCGAACGGATTCTCATCGGGCTCGCCCAAGAACTCGGATAGCAGACTTCCGGATGAGCACCTGTCTCAGCTACTGACCTGACAGTGGGACGTACTCGGGGGTCTAGTTGCCGTTCGAGGCGCCTAACAATCGCGTCAACCCGACGTGTGTCGCCGGCGGGTTTGGGGTAGAATGAGCGTCAACACTGGCGGCACAATGCGGGCTAACCTGGGCGTTAGGCAGATTCTAACTCTATTACTCGCGGCGAATGATCGACTGGCTCTCTGAGCACACGATGCAACGCTTGCCTGACGCGTCTCACGGATAGGAACTTCCCATGTTAATGCCATTGCTGCGTTGGTCGGCCCTGCTGTTCGTCGTCGTGACGTTTGCCTGGATGGCGGATCGAGCCTGGGGTATAGGCTTTTACCTGAGCGAGACAAAAGAAGAACTCAAGTTAGAGTACGATGTGTCAGTACAGGACCATGGCACTGGGCGTGTCACCGTTGTGCTGACGCTCGCCGACGAGGGCAGGCTCAAGCCGTTGGACGACGTGCAGTTGGTCATTCCGGGCCGGGAGAAGAATCAGGACGGCGGCAATTGGATGGACCTCGTTGTGTCGATAGACATGAGGAAGACTAATGCCGGTCAACGTGTGGGGCGGGTGCATCTCACGAAAGAATGGGCCGAGCGGGCTGAGATTCAGCTTAACACGCACACGAAAGATGGAAAAAAGGACTCGCTGACCCGGTTGCACCACGTAATCCCGCTAACAAAATACTTGAAGAAGGTTCCTCTGCCGGCTGCAGCAAAGCCCCCCGTCACAGGTGCCGACACTGTAAAGAAGCAATAACATGCTTTCGAGTAGAGGCCCATTCCGAGTCTGCCGGAACGTTATGTGAAAACTGGCCCCATTCTTAGCGGTCGGCTAACAAGCGGTTCAACCCGTCGTGCTACAGTCTGGTTTGGGGTAACATCAACGGTCGTTCGCGCGGCACAACCCGGGTTAATAACCTGGGTGGTAGGCTATTTCAAAGGGATGCATTTTGGACGACGACGACAACTTTGGCTTGGCGGCCTTGGGAACATCCGGTGACTTTACCGTAGAGGTGTTGTGCCGGTCTGACGACGAGTACTTCCTGTCAGTCGAATCCCGTCTCTGGTCTTTCGGATTTCAGTTGGTTGACCGCAGCACGGTCCATCAATTAGGCGTTTTCCTTCGTACACATGCTGGCCGAACGGCGTTCGCCGATTTGGTCGTCGGAGACTTCGGCGGTGAAATGGTACGCATCATAAAAGACGACGAATTTCCGGATCGCTTTTTTCTCCGGGCAGCTGGAGGCGGGGCGCTAATCGATTTCACATTTATTAATGGGTCTGCAGACGACTTTGCTGTGGCGGTCGTCGAGGCGGCCGCAGAGTTCTTGGATCAGATGTAAGGCCGAGGGGCAGTTGGATAGGTAACACATGAACGTCTCGTACGACCTGACACCTGATGATGTGATCGCTTTTTGGCGAATGCAGCATGCACAATCTCCGGAACTGCGCAAGCAGCGGCGGTCACTGTATGGGGTGATCGCGGTCTTTGTTGCTCTGCCGTTGTGGATCCTGGTGAGCTCACCGAAACCAGTTCTCGAAACGGCTCACGCGATCCGACCGCTGCTCGCTTTTCCCGTCATCGTCGCAGTGGCCCTGCCGTTCAGTTGGTGGAGGCGTCGGCGTTATTGGAGACGTCTCTTATCAGAGGAACAGAACAAGGGCTTTTTGGGACTCTGCACCATGGTATTGGACGACCAGGGCATACGTGTGTCGAAGCCATCCGGGGAGGGGATCAAGTATTGGCCAGCGGTCGAACAGATCCTCGTTTCAGATGCCTATTTGTTTCTCTTCACCTCCAGTTTCGATGGGTATGTCGTTCCGCGTCGCGCGTTTCAGTCGGACACGGAATTTAACGCGTTTCTGGAGAACATTCTGGTCAAAAGTCACGTAGAGTCAAAAAACGTCTAACGGTGATCGTTCAATCAGATGACTCACCAGCGACCTGACCAGCGGTTCAACCCGCATTGTGTCACGGGCGGATTTAGGGTGTAGTCAAAATCGCTCGCGCGGCACAACGCGGGTTATCTAACTTGGGCGTTAGGCAGTTCATGGAACGTGACGACGAATCGAGAAAATGGCCGCCTCAAAACGGTGAGTCCTCTGAGTCGAAACTTCGCCGTGGAAAACGTCATTGTCCACTTTGTCTTGCGCCACTGGCTAAAAATGCGACACGTACACGGTTGATGCGGCAATGTCTCGCTTGTCAGGGCTACCCATCCGAAAACAAATCCTGTGTTCGGTGTGCCTCCACTTCGATTTGGGAAAACAAACTCGAAGCTGCTTGCCAAGCTTGTGGCTTCCATGGCAAGAAGGCTATTGTCATTGCCCGCTAAGTGCCTAATAAGCGGTTCAACTCGACATTGTGCCGGGGGCAGGTTCAATGTGTTATTCAACTCGCTCGCGCGGCACAACGCGGGCTAAGCTGGGCGTTAGGCCGTAACATGACCAAGACTGAGTGGTTTCGGAACACGTCTTGGAATGAAGCGATTGAAGAGACGTTCAACGACAGGATTCGAAGAGCGCGCAGCAAGGATCAGTATCTACGCATTCAAGCATCGTTGCTCGTTGCCAGCCATCCGGAAGTCGCATTGCGCCTGCTTGACAGCTACTTTGAACTACCGGACCCATTTGACAAGGCTCAGGCACATGTTGATCGGGCCGCGGCGTTTACTGCACTCGGACGACTCGATGAAGCACTTACTTCGTATGACGCGGCATTGGCACAAGAAAAACTTCAACCACAGATCCTGACGCTGGCATACATTGAGCTTCCATACCTGATTGCCGCACATCGCGTTAGGGGTCAATACGCCCGTGCCAAGCAGCTACTGCAAGATCATGCATCTCGGTTGTCGTTTCCCGTGGACCACTTTCGGTGGCATGCTGCCTTGGCACTCATGGCGATTGATACTGGTGATCCCGTGTTAGCGAAACGCCATGCGACCAACGCGCTGGAAATGGCAGCCGCAGAACATTCCGGATTCCGTTACCATCCGAATCTCGGATTGGTGACAAATCAATATGACAATCTGGTGCAGAAAATGGTGGCATGTCGCAATGCCTAACAAGCGATTCAACCCGACATTGTGCCGGGGTCGGGTTTGGGGTGTAATCATTGTCGCTCGCGCGTCACAACGCGGGTTATGATAACCTGGGCATTAGGCCGAAAGGCGAAAAGTGGAACCGCGACTCCAGCCGCTGCGAATACCATCAGGGTGGAACGTCTCGTTTAACGATGGTTTCTACAACGTTGATCCACCTTCCGATATCATAGATCCGGCTGATCCTCGATGGTCCGTATTCAAGGAAGACATGCTCCAACTCATTCATCCACGGTTCGACCGGCTACTCGATGTCGGTTGGTACCCCGAGGGTGATCTGGCGAACGGCAAATATGTTCTGCGCCTGTTTGAAGGAGATTTTCACGGTAGGCTCCTGCGTTCTCTGGAAACCCGAAATCGCCTGCACCTCGTTTATGAAATCGAATATCTACTTGCGTTGGTCACTGCAGGAGACCTGTAGCGACTTCTATTGTTGACTGTTGAAGTGCGTGTGTCGAAACTTTGGCCTGTCAAGCAGCTCAACCCGACGTGTGCTGCGGTGCGGGTTTGGTATATCATGCCCTGTGGGCACACGCGGGTTAACCTGAGCGTTCGGCTGTGGAAACTAAAATGAAAACCACCAATAAGCGAATGCTTGTCGCCGGCGCGATCATTGCGGTCGTGTGTCTTGCCTCGCTGGTGTTCCTTCACAGTCGTGCCCCCGACTTCTGGTCATACGGCAAGCTTGGCCTCTCCGACGGGACGGCAGGTTCAACCGTCTTCTTCGTTGAGGTTTGTGGAGTCGGTCGTTTACCGACCATGGCCTACATCGTGCGTTGCCCCGACCAATCAACGGCACCAATAAATATGCTCGACGTTTCACACAGTGTCGTCGCACAGATCAACTCTCGAACACGAGTCGTTGATCACTGGCGATCCGACTGCATGCTTCTCGTGGGGCGAAGAGTTGGAGAGCAAATCGCAATCCCACTCGATACAGCGACGGCCCAAGAATGGTTCGACAGACCAGGTGCCGCAATCGGGAGCCATGCGAATTGCCAGAAGTTCTGGGATGAGGTTGTCTCTCCTCGAATTGCTGAATTCGATAGCGGTAAACGAGCCATCCGTTAGCTTTTGATTTCGGCAACCGACCAACAGCCTGACAAGCGGTTCAACCCGACATTGCCGCGGGCGGGTTTAACGTGTTAATCAACTCACTCGCGCGGCACAACACAGGTCAACCTGGGAGTTAGGCAAGAACAGCACGATGGCTCGACGCAATAAGCGAATTGACCGAAAACTGCATCGACGATATCTCGATCTTGGCGTCGTCGATGCGAGCCAAGTCAGTGGTTGGCGGCGGCGACTGTTTGCGGCACCGATGCATCAGAAGTTCGTAATCGACAGTCGGAACATGGCTGGGATGCCCACTTCAGTCGCAAGAGCGATTAAGCGGTTTGGATTGTCCTATTCCGTATGCCGCGTTTCGCAAGCGGAATCGACATTTATTGAACCAGACTGGGACGGACTCATGTTTTTCCAATTCCAGGCACGGCGGTACCCAGATATCGTAGCCTTCTCGGCCAATGATCCCGATGTGATTTAGAACTATCCGTGCCTGGCAATCGGTTCAATCCGACATTGTGCCGCGGTTGGGTTTGGGGTGTAATCAATATCGCTCGCGCGGCACAACGCGGGTTATCCTGGGCGTTAGGCGACGGAAAGCGATATGCTTGCTCTTAGAATTCGCATCAATGATGAGGAACCAGTTACCGGCGGAGCTGAAGATCTTGGCGTCATCAGCGCCGGAGTCACTGCTGTAGGACTCCTTGGCAACTCGTCATATCCTTCACGCCCGGACGAACGCCCCGATATCTTCTGCCAACTGAGTGGCGCTACAGCGCGCAAACCCGGTGCCGAGAACGAACATCTGCATTGGGTAAAGCTGCGGTTTCTGAATGTTGGCGACAGGGTCGTTATAGACATCGTGGAAACCGATTCTGCGAGTCCGATCGTGGATTCGACGGTCCATAAGAGTCGCAACAAAGATGTCATAAATGAGGACACGAGGGACTAACAAGCGATTCAACCCGACGTCTGCCGCGGGCCGGTTTGGGATCGAATGATCGCCGACACGCGCGGCACAGCGCAAAGCTAACAGCAATTAGATCAGTGCCGCCAGCGGATCGCGTTCATCCAGCAAATATTGCGGCCGGCCATTATGGTCGAGCAATGTGGACGCCGGGTCGATTCCCATCTGGCGATAGATCGTGGCGATCAAGGCCTTCATGTTGATGGGGCTGCCCACGACCTTTTCACCGCGCGAGTCGGTCGCGCCGATGATCTGGCCCGTTCGCAGGCCGCCGCCGCCCACCCACAGGAACCCGGCGTCCGGCCAGTGGCCTCGACCATCGGGAGTTTGATCGCCAATGCGTGGCGTGCGTCCGAATTCGCCCCCCATCACGATCATGACATCATGGCAGGCGTCTGGAACAAACAGAGCGGCGATCGAACTCACTACTATTCCATTTTCGACCCGCGCGAGTGATCTCGGAATATCCACGATGATCGCGCGATTGTCTTGGAAACACCGGTTGACCGCGGATATGATCACTGGAGAACGGATTGTCCATGAACATCGAGATGAAACATTGTTAGGCAGTTTGATTTCTTATGATCTCAGACGACGACAAATTCGCAGCGTACGTCGACCATCCACGTTACGGTCGCGGCCCTCGCTACACGGGATTAAATCCAGACTGCCTTGCGCCGGATGTATCGTTACACTGGAATTCGACTAGCCATCGCGAGATCGCTCAGCGGTTTCAGGCGCTCACCGGGCAGACCTGGCGAGTTGCGGATCAATGGTTTCACACGACCGAAGTCAAAAGAATTCCTGGTACCGCAGTCGTCGCAGATCTGACTCGTCAATCTCGCGCGACCGTGCAGGTCACACACTACTTTGACCTCGATCGTATTTGTCGAGATTGTAGCCGCCCCTTCATCTTCTTCGCTGACGAGCAAAAGTATTGGTACGAAGAATTGGGCTTCGGTCTCGATTCTGATTGCGTGCGATGTGTGGCCTGCCGCAAGCCACGACAAGTGATCGCGCAGAGACTGAAACAATACAATAAACTGCTCAATCTGCCCGTTCGCGGTATCGACGAGAACGTGGAGCTGGCAGACTGCTGCCTGTCGCTCATCGAATCCTCGGTCTTCACTCCCAAGCAACTGCAGCGTGTGCGGGCGTTAATCAAACGCGTTTCGCATGAGACTGACAGCACAACTCCAGGATCGTACAACGATCTGCTCGCTCGCGTGCGAGTGATCGAAGCGGCAGCGCAATCAAACACAAGGAACGGGTCTCAATGACCGCGTCTGTTCACGCTTGGTATTACTTAACAAGCGGTTCAACCCAACGTGTGCCGAGGTACGGGTTTGGTATATCGTGTCAACCTGCGGCACACGCGGGTTAACCTGGGAGTTAGGCGGTGGAGCGGATGGGACTTTCAAGCCAAGCCAATGTTTACAACACCTGCTTGCGGATCCTCCGCGACCGTGGCCATGAATTAGAAGTCAGTGGCGATCAACTCGACGACGGTATTTATCCGACGGACCTCCATTGGATTGCCCGCAAAAACGGATTCACGTTCTCTGCAGACAACCCAATTGAATTGCTGGGATTGGTCGCAATCTTTGACTTCAAGCAACCGACCGAGGATTGTCCCTATTGGTGGACGGTGGAAGGCGCGGACGTGTGGTCACAATTAATGGAGACCGCATTTCCAGACAAGACCCCTGACGCGTAACTAGCGGATCAACCCGACGTGTGCCGTGGGCGGGTTTGGGGTTTCTTCAATGATCAATATCACTCGCGCGGCACAACGCGAGTTAGCCAGGGGCGTTAGATGCCACACAGTAATCTTCGAGAAGGGCTGAAGCGCTTGGTCGAAGTGCTGACTGAATGCGGAAAGTACAATCTTACTGCTCGTGCCAATGCCGCCGTATCTCACCGACCAGGAACTGAACGACTTCCTCGTTTCAAACGATCTCTGGGGCGGGGCCGGTTCAATCGCCGACGAAGCCTGCGTGTCTGGGCCGCGCTCGACGCGGCGCAAGATCGAGGGAGCATTGATTGAGCTCGGTAACGCGCAAATCCAGAGTGGGTTGGTCAACGTGCGCACTGAGTCGTGGGTGCAGGCCTTCGAGCAATGGGCCGAGAGTGGCACCTAACTAATCGCTCAGGCGTTCGGCTGCCAAAATTTGCACCTTGTATGGTGATGTTGATGTCACGACTCGCTTGGCCGGATTTGATCATCGAACATATGACTCCCGACCAGTGTCGCGACTGGCTCGCCCCGTCGACTAAAATGTTTGTCTTCGCTACTCGTTGAAAGACTGCGAGCCAGTGGGCCTGAACTCGGCGAGGATCGCGTTGCACGTCGGGTCGTGGTAACTTATATACCAGAGATGCGTGCTGACCGGCAGCAGCGAGTTTCCTGTCACACCGTCCCAGGCACCAATCACGGAAACAGTTCCCGATGCGGTTCACACTGATGCCCCTGCTCGTTCCACCGTCAATCCTCGGCGTATTTGCATTGGGGCTTCACCAGTTCATAACGAACCGGCTTGATCGCGGTCTCTCGCTGGGACTCATCATTGCTTCAGTGGTAGCCGCTGGAATCGCGAGTGCTCTGCATGTTTATACCGTAGACAATCGCATCCGCGAGCAGGAAGCAAGAATCGACCGTCTCATCACGCGCTTGTCACACGCTCCAAATGATTCTGACGCAGAACAGGCCGTGCGAACTGCGTTCGGGTTGGATCGTTAGACTGCGGCCTAAAAAGCGTTCAACCCGATATTGTGCCGGGGTCGGGTTTGGGGTGTAATCAATGGTCACTCGCGCGGTACAACGCGGGTTATGTCACCTGGACGTTAGGCAATGAAATCACGGTTGAAGTAGCTGATGGAACACAACGA
>JAQGHS010000199.1 GCA_028291605.1 Planctomycetaceae bacterium
GGACGTTTCTTACAACTCGGATACCCCGAGAAGGCTCCGAATGGTTGACCATTTCCAACACCGAGTTGGTCCCGGCATTTGCGATCCATGACAGAGTGAGGTGGACCCCAAAGTCTAGACAGAAAACATGCTTTCCTAAACTATTCCTGGCGCCAGCCAGGTTCTCTTTCCCGAGTGTGGGGAGCAGCCCCACGCGAGTGAGCGCAGCGAATCCGCGTGGGGCTGCTCCCCACACTCGCCGCCGTCCCGCCCTCACTCCCTGGGAGCCGGGCCCGCGACAGTCTCTTCTCCACTGTACACGGACTCCGGAGTGCAGTACTCCATACCCTGGTGGGGACGCTCCATGTTGTAGAACTTGAGGTACTTTCGAAGTCCCACTTGCAAGGCCTGAACATTGTCGTATCCGTGAAGGTACAAATGCTCGTACTTCACCGTTCGCCACAGTCGCTCGATGAACACGTTGTCCAACGCCCGACCCTTCCCGTCCATGCTGATCCGCACACTGTGCTGCTGTAATGGTGCTTGAAAGCGGCGGCTCGTGAATTGTACTCCCTGATCCGTATTGAAAATCTCCGGACGACCGCGGGACAAGGCTTCCTCCAGGGCCTCTACGCAGAAACTCGTTTCCAAACTGTTCGACAAACGCCACGACATCACATAGCGGCTGTGCCAGTCGATGATGGCCACCAGGTACAGATAACCTCGCGCCAACGGGACGTAGGTGATGTCCGACGCCCACACCTGGTTCGGACGGTCAACCTGCAGGCCTCGTAGCAAGTACGGATATTTTCGATGTTCCGCATCACCCCGCGACAAATTCGGCTTCGGATAGATGGCTTCCAAGTCCAGCATCCGCATTAACCGCGACACGCGCTTGCGATTGACCGCGTGCCCTTCCCGATTCAACACCCACGTCATCCGACGGCTGCCATAGAACGGCGTCTCCATGTACTGCCGGTCGATCAAGGCCATCAAGCTCAGATTCAACGCAGTTTCAGGAACTTGGTCGTGGTAGTAGCTCGAGCGCGGCAAGCCCAATAATTCACACTGCCGCTGAATGCTCAACTCGCTGGAATCCGGATCCACCAGGCACCGCACGGCGTCCAGGCCGGTCCCCGACTCAACCCACGTCTCCCACTTTTTTTTTGAGCCACTCCAGTTCCATCTTGAGGCGTCCGATCTGCTCGTACAATTCAGGGATCGCCGCCGACTCTTCGCTCACCTTGGCAGGGCGGCCGACTTCGCCGAACAAGGTCTCAGCTCGATCCACCACCACCTTCCTCCACTGGTGTACTTGAGTCGGATGAACTTCAAACCGACTGGCCAACTGATTCGCTGTTTCGCTCTCCTTTAATGAGGCTAATGCAATCTTCGCCTTGAACGCTGAACTGTGACATTTTCTCGCCTTACCCATCCACGTCCTTCCAGAATCTCGGTGCCCAAAACAGCGCATATTTAACTGTCCAGCTTTCTGGGACCATTATACTCACACGCTGGCATTCTCTTAATTAATGCGTTTCGTCGCGTCATCTCGAAGACCGACTCGTCTTGACAGAGTTCCCGTTTCGGCGTACTTGATGGTGGGGATTTTCTCAGGGAGGGGAGGGCCTGATGGCTCATTTGATTTGCCAGGGATTGGTGAAAGTCTACGGTCAGCGCCGAGTCGTGGATGGCGTCGATTTCTTTGTGGAACGTGGCGAGATCGTCGGTTTGCTGGGGCCCAACGGCGCGGGCAAAACGACGACGTTCCGCATGTCTTGTGGAATGGTCACTCCGACTGCCGGGCGTGTGTTTCTCAACGGCGTCGAAGTCACCGACTGGCCGATGTATAAGCGGGCTCAGCACGGAATGGGCTATCTGGCCCAGGAAACCAGCATCTTCGTGAAGATGACCGTGGAACAAAACATCCTGGCGATCCTGGAGATGCTGTCGGTCAAACGCCGTGAACGGTTCATGATCGCCGGCGAATTGCTCGAACAGTTCGGACTGACGACCAAGAAGCACCAGATTGCCACCACGTTATCTGGTGGCGAGAAACGCCGGCTCGAGATCGCCCGCTGCCTGGCCAGCGAACCGACTCTGATCCTGCTGGACGAACCATTCACCGGTATTGACCCGGTCACGATCCACAGCATTCAGGACATCATTCGCCAGCTTCGAGACAGCGGCATTGCCATTCTGCTGACCGACCACCGCGAACGCGAAACACTGACCATCACCGACCGCAACTACATCATCTATGGCGGCAAGGTACTCTGCGGCGGTGATGCGGAATCCGTCCTCAACGATCCAGATGCGATCAAACACTACTTCGGCAACCGTTTCGACAAGCAGTCGATCATCAACGGCAAAGAGCAAATGGCCTTGTCGAGCGGCCGTTAAAAAATCGTAGGATGGGACTCCAGTCCCGTCTGAGCCTGTAACTGTTGGCGCGACACGTATTCATCCCTCGCGAGCTTCGCGCAGCGCCCGGGTTGAGCGTCATTGCCACGGCGAATGAACCTTCAGCGTTCCCAAAGATAGTCGTTGATCACTCCGTGATCAAAACGCGGTCGCAGCATCGATCCACAATCCAGGATCAACCTGCTGCGCACTTGCGACACCCGCCACTGCAAAATGATCGCGGAGCGATCAACGACTATCTTTGACACGGCGACTTCCGTCACTACTTGGAGCTCTCTGAGTGGCAACGCGTGCGCTGCGCGCGAAGTTCGCGAGGGTCGATGGGTTCTGAACGCTGCATCGCCACCCGCCACAGACGGGACTGGGGTCCCATCCCACGAGATCCGTGTGGCGTTCTCGCCTCATGTGGCGATTACTCCCGCATCATGGTGACTTTCAGCATCACTCCTGGCCGTCTTCTGGCCCGCTCTCTGGTCGCCACCCAAGCGTCGGTAGTCAATGGTGTTTAATACGTTACGGCTCGCTGTCCGCTCCTGTGTCAAGATTCTGAAACAAAATGTATCGATTGGCATACAGGCTGCTTTACATCCCTTCCATACAAACAACCGGTCACGAAACACACCGGTCCAACTCACAACTCAGATTCACAGCCCAGTAAA
>JAQGHS010000026.1 GCA_028291605.1 Planctomycetaceae bacterium
CAGGAAATCGACCATCGAAACGGTCTCATCAAGAACCACGACTGCGGCCGTTCCGAGACCCAGGCAACCGGCCTTGCCCGGACCAGCGAAGTCGAGCTTCGTGTCCCATTCGGATTCCGCCAGCAAGCCCATGCTAATTCCACCGGGAATCGCCGCTTTGCCTTTACGACCTTTCCAAACTCCGCCCCCGTAGCGCTCGACAAGTTCGCGACACGTGACGCCCAGCGGCATCTCGTAGCAGCCCGGTTTTTCGATATGACCACTGATGCAATAGAGCTTCGGCCCATAGCTGCCAGGATCACGCGGGTTGTTCGGATCGGCCGGGATACCCATCGACTTAAACCAGTCGACACCGCGATTCACGATGTGCGGCACGCAGGCGAGGGTCTCGATGTTGTTGACAACGGTCGGCTTTTTGAACGCACCTTCGATGGCGGGGAAGGGGGGCTTGATGCGGGGCCAGGCTCGTTTGCCTTCGAGGCTTTCAATCAGACCAGTCTCTTCGCCACAGATGTAAGCGGCCGCACCGCGGTGCATATAAATGTTAAGCGAAAACCCCTTGCCGAAGCAGTTGTCGCCCAGGTATCCCTTGGCGTAACAACCGTCGATGGCCTGCTGCAGGCGGCGATAGGCAGTGGGGTATTCGTAACGCAGGTAAAGGTATGCGGTCGTCGCCTTGGTGGCGTAACAACCGATCATGATCCCTTCGATGACCTGATGCGGATCTTGTTCCATCAGGATGCGATTGTTGAATGTGCCGGGTTCGCTCTCGTCGGCGTTGATGCACATGTAGAAGGGGCCGGGATGATTCTGCGGCAGGAAGCTCCACTTCAAGCCACACGGGAATCCAGCGCCGCCTCGTCCGCGCAAACCCGAGGCCTTGACCAGATCGACCACCTGCACGGGGGACATCTCGCCCAGGACTTTGCGGATCGCCTGATAGCCACCACCAGCTTCATAAACAGGCAGCGTGTGGCTGTCCGGCTTATGGATGTTGGCGGTCAGTACGGGTTCAAATTCAGCCACGGTTCGTGCTTCCAAATATTTTTATATGGCCCGACCCTCTGAGCCGGGATTATCAACTTCAACCATAAACCAGACTCACAGAGTCGGAATCGCCGTTCCATTCGCCTGCGCGTCCGCCTGGGATTTCAACATCGCACAAATCTCATCCACCTGATCCAGCGACACGCTCTTATAAACCTGCTCGTTCGCCAGCACCGCCGGAGCAAAGTCGCACAAACCCAGGCATTCACCAAATTCGAGCGTGATCTTGCCGTCTTCGGTCGTGCCACCGGGATGGACGTGCAACTTGTCGCACATCTTCTCGAGGACTTCCTCAGCCCCACGCAAGGCACAACTGATGGACCGGCAAACCCAAGCCCGAACGTAGCCCCCTTGTTCGGATTTGAAAAACCCATAGAACGAGAGGGTGTCATAAATCTGAGCGGGAGATAGTTCCAGCAGCTTGGCGATCTCGGGGATTGCCGCCATCGGCACGTGACGCAGCTTGGCGTTCACCATGTGCAAGGCGGGCAACGTGATCGCCTGCCGTGTCGGATAGCGATGAAACAAATCCTGAATCGCAGCCACCATTTCGGGCGTCAACACAGGAGTAGTAGGTGCAGTGGTGGTCATATTAAATGCATCTGACGCTGAAAAAATTCGGCTTGGTGGCTGACTATCGATCCAGTTCCGCAGCGATGATATTGAGGCTTCCCAGAACGGCCACGACGTCGCTGATCGTGTGCCCCTTCATCATGTCGGGGAACAAGGCGAAGTGGATGTAGCTCGGCGGACGGCAACGGGCACGGTACGCCTTGTCGCTGCCATCGCCCACGATATAGAAGCCCAATTCGCCATTCGGGGCTTCAATCGCGTCGTAATGTTCGGCCTTGGGAGCCTGCAAACCGCGGTTGGTCATCACCACTTCGAAGTGGGTGATCAATCCTTCAATCGTGTTGTAAACCTTATCTTTGCTCGGCAAAATCGCCCGTTCTTCGGGGTCAACGTTGACCGGACCTTCGGGCAGGTTGTTGATCGCCTGCTCGACGATCTTCATGCTCTCTTCGATCTCGAGCATCCGCACAAGATACCGATGGAAGCAATCGCCACCGTTCGAACAGATCACCTTGAAATCAAAGTCGGGATAGGCGAGGTACGGCTGATCCTTACGCAAGTCACGGGTCACACCGCTGGCCCGGGCGATCGGCCCGGTGACGCTGCGGTTGATCGCCTGCTCCTTGGTGAGGATCCCGATCCCCTTGGTCCGCTCGACGAAGATCCGGTTGCGGTTCAGCAAGCGGGTGATTTCCACGTAGACCTTCGGGAAATCTTTGACGAACTGCTTGACCTGCCGGATGAACTCGGGGGTCGCGTCGTACATCAAACCGCCAACGCGCGAATAGCTGGTCGTAAACCGGGCACCACACAGCGTTTCGAAGATCCCGTAAAGAACTTCTCGCTGATTGAACGCATACAGGAACGCCGTGAAAGCACCCGTATCGAGGGCCATGGCACCGCAGCTCAGCAAGTGATCGCTGACCCGGGCCAATTCCGCCAGAATGACGCGGATATACTGGCAGCGTTTCGGCAACTCCAGACCAATCAGGCTCTCAACCGCCTGGTGCCAAGCCACGTTATTGGCCAGTGGCGAGATGTAATTCATACGGTCGGTGACGGCCACGTACTGGTTGTAGTTGAGATGCTCGCCGATCTTTTCGAAACCGCTGTGCAGATAGCCAATATCGGGGATCGCACCAACGACCGTTTCACCTTCGATTTGAAGCACGAGGCGCAGCGTGGTATGCGTCGCGGGATGCTGAGGACCGAAGTTCAGCGTCCAGCGATAGTCTTGATTCACCACTTTTTGTGGAGCGTCCGCGACTAGAGACATATCCACCGCCACTTTCTGCAATATCGTAGCCCGACTCTCTGAGTCGGGTGCACTCCAACATCAACCAGATACCCGACTCGGAGAGTCGGGCTACGCCTAACCTTCACCGCGCGTAATACGTTCAAAGTTGTGCCGTTCACCCCGGCCACGCAACGGATAATCTTTTCGCAACGGAAAACCGACGAATTCATCCGGCAATAAGATCCGACGCAAATCGGGATGCCCGGTGAATTCAATGCCATACATATCGAAGACTTCGCGTTCCAACCAGTTGGCACCTTCCCACAGCGGCACCACCGAGGGAATCTTCAACTCGGGCTCGTTCAGGAACGCGCGGACAATCAAGCGTTGCCCGGTCACCGTATTCAACACGATATAGACCAGACCGAAACGATCCTTGGCTCCGCGATAGTGGAGATAATCAACGCACGTTACGTCGATCAGCATGTCGAAGCCACAGGTCTTCTTCAGAAACTCGAGCACCGAAAAACACAGATCGGCCGCCACCACCAGGCGCTGGTTCTTGTGGTATTCGGAGTAATCCCACGACCGCTCACCAAAGCGGCTTTTCAACTGCTCAAGGACTCCACTGAGATCAACCATGTTTGTGCTCGTAGTACGTCGGCCCCGTCAGGCCATTTACTCAGGACTTGGAATGCCGACCGCTAAGCCTTACCGCCAATAATCGGGAGCGACCGCGGAACCTGTCCCAATTCCAGTTCCTGCAATGCTCGCTTCGGTTGCTGACGAGCATCCGTGATGAACTCATTCCCCAGGAACGAACCCTCACGCTGAATCTTGTCCTGCAGATCGATAATCGCCTGAATCAACTGCTCAGGCCGCGGCGGACAACCTGGGACGTACATATCAACGGGAATAAACCGATCGATCCCCTGAACCACCGAGTACGTATCGAAAATGCCGCCGGTCGAAGCACAGGCACCCATCGAGATGCACCACTTCGGCTCGGGCATTTGCAGCCAGATGCGTTGCAGCACGGGCAGCATCTTCATCACCACGCGGCCGGCGACGATCATCAGATCGCATTGCCGGGGCGAGAAACGAAAGACTTCCGCACCGAACCGGGCCACGTCGTGACGGCTCGCACCGGTGGCCATCAATTCGATACCGCAACAGGCCGTAGCAAAGGGCATGGGCCACAAACTGTTCTTGCGGCACCAGCTGGCCAGCCAGTCCAGCTTCGTCAGGGCCACATTCTCCGGGACTTCTATTTCCACTTAAAAACCCCTTTGCGCCAGGTGTAAGCGAAGCCGACGGTCAAAATGACCAGGAAGGCCATCACCACCCAAAAGACGCCATGGCCCGCACCAAGAGTCCCGGTCTGCTTACCCCCGGCCGCAACGGCCCAAGGCAACAAGATCAGGATTTCCACGTCAAACACGAGGAATTCGATGGCGAGCAGGTAGAAACCAATATTGAATCGCTGACGTGCGTCGTGAAGGGGATTCATGCCCGATTCGTAGGGCATCCCCTTCACATCAGTCCGTCGCCGTTTCGGGCCGACCAACTGAGCAATCATCAGGATGGAAGCCGCCATCACCGTTGAGATGACGACGAACAAAAACACAGGAAACGCAGGTGAGGTCATAACTGCGGCGGGCTTAACTGGGGTAATGACAACAAGTTCCAAAGGGGTGATAGAGCGCCAGCCGTTTGGAATCAAGTCTGCAACTGCCTATTACAGGCATTTAATGTGCGGAGTTTCCCCCGCCTTTGGAAAACCAAAATTATACGGATTTTACAATTTCAGAACAGCCAGTCGAGTCGAATTACGTAACACTCTACTGCAAAATGACTAATATCAACTCAACAGTCTTTCCGAAGCGTCTTCAACCCATAAGTCCCATCCGTACCATTGGTCCCATAAAGTCGCATCGCATTTTCAACTTATTCTGATGGGACGGATGGGACTTATGGGATTGGTCTGCCACCGCGATTAGACGTCTTCCAAGATCAACTGACACTGCGGCAGACTATCCAAAAACATTTTTCCATAGCGTTTCGTGCGGACTCGCGGATCCAGGATCACCACGATGCCGGTATCGGTCTTCGTGCGAATCAGTCGACCGAAACCCTGCTTCAACTTGATGATGGCTTCGGGAACCTGATATTCCATGAAGGGATTTCCACCGCGGGCTTTGATGGTTTCGATCCGGGCCTCCAGCAGGGGATGATCGGGGACGCTAAAGGGCAATTTGGTGATGATGACGTTTTGCAGAGCATCGCCCGGTACATCGACCCCCTGCCAGAAGCTTTCAGTCCCAAACAGCACCGCGCGCGGGTCTTTCCGAAACTGTTCCAGCAACTGGGTACGCGGCGTCGCATCTCCCTGGCTGTAGAGTGCATAGTCCTCTTTGCGCAGCCACGGAAGTAGGCGGTCAACGCAGTTCTGCAGCATCGAATAACTCGTAAACAGCACAAACGCCCGCCCCTCGGTGCGTGCCACATACTTGCGAATCATCGCACAGACAGCGACTTCATAATCGGCCGGCTTTTCTCCGGGATCAGGCATCCCCTGAGGCAGTATCAACTGCACGTTTTCTCGGAAATTGAAGGGACTCCCCAGCTTGGCTTCCAAGGCCCGGGGGATTCCCAATCGCCGCTGGACGAACTCAAAATCTTGCCCCGCGACAGCCAGCGTGGCGCTCGTCAGAATGACCGTCGGCACTTTGTTAAACAACTCTTCGCGCAATATGGGGCCGACATCCACCGGTGCCGATGCGAGCGTCGTCTGTTCCCGCTTCTTACCCGCCATTTCGACCCAATGGACGGCATCATTCGAAGACTGCCGCAGCCAGGTCTCGAGGGAAACAGCCAAACCCTGACAGCGTTCGGCT
>JAQGHS010000206.1 GCA_028291605.1 Planctomycetaceae bacterium
ATCATCTTCGTAGGCGAGCGTCCGGCGTAAGCCGGATAGTTGTTAGCGACTCACAAAAATCAATAGTTCCTGTGTTTTGCAGCACCCAATTCAAGAGTCCGTGATTCATGGAATTCGATCGTTTGAATCACGCGGAATGGTTGATTTGGCCGTGTAACAACCATCCGGCTTATGCCGGACGCTCGCCTTAGAAAACTGTTACAAGAACCGCTGCAACATTCCCCCAGCAGCGAACCGCAACTTGCGCCACGTGCTCAGCCGGATTCGCTTCGAAAAGACGTCGTACTCGCACCGTTCGATCTCATCGAGCAACCCCCGATACAGCTTCACCATCGTATCGAAGATGGGCATTCCGACCGGCGAGAGATATTGGGTCAGCTCACCACCAGTTGCATAGAGGTCTCTCGCCCGGGCAACTTCAAAGGCCATCAACTGGCGGAATCGCTCGTCTCGCACACCGCTTGACAGGTCTTCTGTCGAATACTGAAAGTGGGCCATGTCGGCTTGCGGCAAGTAGCAGCGGCCGTTGGAAAAATCCTCACGCAGATCGCGAAGAATGTTGGTCAACTGAAACGCCTGGCCGCAAATGATGGCGGCCGGTTTGGCGTCTTCACCGTGAAAGCCCCAGATATGAATGCAGCACAAACCTATGACGCCGGCCACGTGGTAACAGTACTGAGTCAAATCGGGAAAGGTCTCATAAGAAACTGGCTGCAGATCCATTTCCACGCCGTCGATCAGGGCGAACAAGTACTCCGGCGGGATTTGATATTTCTGAACGGTATCGATCAGTGCGGGAAACACGACATGCCGCGAGGTATCGCCAGCGAGCGCAGCGGTGAGGTTGTGCCGCCACTGTTGCAGCAGGAGTGCGCGTTGCTCGAGTGGTAGTGCCGGATCATCGCCGGCATCATCGACCAGCCGCGTGAATCCGTACAGAGCACACATCGCCCAGAAGCGGTCCGCAGGCAACGACCAGAACGCAAAGTAGAAGTTCCCGGCGCGTTTCGCCAATGCTCGGCAGAAGGCGTACGACTCGGATAACTCTGGGCGCATGCGGCACGTGGGGCTATGAGTAAGCGACTGACTCGCGCCCGCATCCTAAGACAACCGGCTTGCGACTGCCAGCCAGATTGTGTCGCCCGTAGGATAGGCATCCTGCCTGTCAACATTAAATGAAGACGACAGGCAGGATGCCTATCCTACGACGAAGAATCCAGTTGCTAACCGATCCGGTGCTTGCGTCGCCCGCTTTGCTGAGTCTTGGCGAAAGCGGCCACTTGCGCGATCGCTTCGCCCATTTTGGCGTAGTCGACCGAATGCACTTCGAAGGGACGTCCCACGGCCTCCAGCATGGTCAGCGTCAGGCGCCCACCCAAGTGCTGGCGGAATTCTTCCAAGCCGGCGAACAAAGTGGCCGTGTCGTGCAAGACGGGATGATCGAGGACCAATCCCAACTCATCGAGACACTGCAGAACGCGAGCCACGTCCGATTTCGGGAGCCCAAACATCAGGGATGAGTAAACCGTATCCACCGCCACGCCGATGGCGACGGCCTCACCGTGTTTCAATTGGAAGTCGCTCATGACTTCCAGCTTGTGAGCCGACCAATGTCCGTAATCGAGCGGCCGGGCCTCCAGCATTTCAAAGGGGTCGCCGCCACGGGTAATGTGAGCCCGGTGGAACTCGGCAGAGATCCGGATCATTGGCTCGGCGGCCGTCATGTCACGTTCCCGGATGCGAGTCGCCAGGCTGCAGAGCTCGCTAAACCGAGCGGCATCCTTCAGTAGCGTGACTTTGACCGCTTCGGAGAATCCGCAGACAAAATCACGATCGGGCAGGCTGCTCAGCAGCGAGGAGTCATTGATGATTCCCCAAGGCACTGCGAACGTGCCCAGCCAGTTCTTCTTGTGAAACAGATTGACGCTGTTCTTGACCCCGACGCCCGAATCGGCCTGGGCCAGGGTGGTGGTTGGGAGTCGAATCAGCCGAATTCCGCGGTGAGCGATCGCCGCCGCAAACCCCACGGCATCCAGGACGGCTCCACCGCCGATGACGACGATGTAGCTCCGCCGATCTAGATTCGCAGCGTGAAAGACCTTCAGCATGCGCTCGAGAAGGTGAATGTCGTTCTTGACGATTTCTCCACCCGGCAGGACTTGGATGTTGCCGGTCGGAGTAATTCTGCCCTCATGCCGCATCACGAAAGCGCGTAACCGATGCCGCAAGTCGGGCTGAGCCTGCGCGATCGACTCGTCGACCCAGAATTGAACGCGGGGAGGCAAATCACCCGAAGGTTCCAACAAATCGAGCAGCACACTTTCATCCGCACCCAGGATATCCCGAGTGAACCGGAGGCGATGCACGAAAGGAATGGAGAATTCAATATCGGCAGGAGCGTCGGTAGGCATTGTAGTCCATCAGCCAGGCAGGCAGCCCATCCGATCCGCGGTGAGAGGGTTACTCTCTTCCGCAGTCAGGAATCTGGTTGTCGATCACGCCTGTCCTTGGCTGACACTGCATCCGGCCGAGCAGTACGGCTCTATGAACGTATTGGGAACCTCCATTGTATCAGTCCTAGCCGTCGACTCAACTGGCCAACAGCTAAACATTGGGACCTACCACAAATCACGGATTTGGAATCAGGTTCCGCCATCTGGGGGCGTGAGCCAAGCGTTGATGCGATTCATTTGCCTGTCGCGGGCACATCGAAATCTTGAGTTGCCGATTCCTTGGGTAATTCGAGCGCCGTTTGGTAAGTCGGGAAAATCGGCTTGCCGAGCGGTTGCAACTCTTTTTCCGGACCGGCCGGTATCTGGCCGTCGTATCCGAAGATTCGCACGACGTGTGGCCCGCCAACAATCCCCATCCCTGGACGCATGGTGTATTTGCCAGCTTTGATGTCGGCGACACCACCCGGTCCGGAATTGTTCTTCGAGGAATCTGGATCGAAACGAATTTCACCCGCCGGGACGGGTTTACCTTGGAAGGTGACCGTTCCATTCAGTTGAAACCGTTCCGGGCCTTCGACTTTGGCTGCACATCCATTGATCGCCGCCAGGCTTGCGACGGTCAGGCACCAGAATAACCGTGCTGTCTTGATCCGCGAGACATCGAAAAAAATGGTCCGCATTATTCGGTCAGGCCCCCCACTGGCAAACCGTCGTCGCGAATGCCGAGCTGGCGGTATGCGGCAATATTCATATTCTGGCTGAAAAACCGCACGGAACCATCGGCCATTAGAAAATGGCAGCCCCCCACATGCATGCTGCCGAAAGTCGATGTCTGCAAGGCCGTACTGGGACCACTGCCGCTGTTGATCGCCTCCTGGGCAGCTGCGATATTGCTGGGGACGCAGTTGCTCGGTTCGGCACGGACACCGCAGGCCCAACTGCCGGCGAAAGTCGATCCAGCAGCCATCGGCGGTTGATAGCGGGTTTCACCGACCAGGAAGACCGCGGTCGTCCCATCGGTCAAATCGCGAATGCGGGTCGAGGAGTTCTGGTACAGACATCCGTTCGAGTAAATGAAGGTGGTCGTCTGACCGGGAGAGGTGCATCCCCCGCCTCCAATCCCTGAACCGCCACCTTGAACGCCGAAATAATTGTTGTTTCCCACCCCCGGCGCGGAATTGGGATCAGACGGGCACTGATACTTAGAATTGGGCAATTTTTGCTGGGCGAGATTGGGAGTGATGATGCCGCTGTTGTCTGGGATCAGACCATTGAAGGCGCCCGAGAAATTGAACGTGTTGTAACGCGCGCTGTCGTCGATATAGGGCAGAATCAGGACTGTCCATGGAGCAAGTCCGTCCACGTTTTGCGCCCCACCCTGCCCGCCAGTGCATCCCGTAATTGCCCCTGGCTTACGTGAAATATTTCCGGGGGGAAACATGCCGAAGGTATCGTGATAATTGTGCAGAGCCAAACCCAACTGCTTCATATTGTTTTTGCACTGGGACCGACGTGCGGCTTCGCGTGCCTGCTGGACGGCCGGCAGCAACAGCGCGATGAGTACCGCAATGATGGCGATCACGACCAGGAGTTCGATGAGTGTGAATCCCCTTGGCCGTCGTGGGATGTAGGCCATGGTTTGATCCTTTCCTGAATTCAGAATAAAACGGCAATGAGCCGCCGTGAGGTCGGAGATATGGACGACTCCAGGACGATCCAAACAAAAAAGTACGGGAAGGTTGTCGCGGGCCACATCGGAACTATCTCCGATGCAGTTCATTACTTATATCACATATGCCACAGAGTCTTACCGGTGTTCAGGCCGTCGTCAATATTCCCCGATTCATGTTTGCGAATTGACGTAGGCGCGTTACGAATGAAGCCCTAAGAATTTTTACGATTTCATCTGTGATATCCGTCACGTCGTTGTTTGGGTGGTTTCCCGTCCGCCGCGGCTGAGAGGCCGTCTTCCTTGATAAACGGATCTTGATCGGTTGTACTGACGGACTGTTTTGGAGATTCCCAGTTTGGAGATTCGCCGTCCCGCAGTCCGAAGGTGCCCGCATGCATGGTTTTGATGAGATGTCGTCCGGTCCCGCCGATTCTGCCCCTCAAACCGGGCCGTGGTACAAGGAACTCAACAGCTACCATTGGTTCGTGTTGATTGTGGCCGCCCTGGGCTGGCTGTTCGACACCATGGACCAGCAGTTGTTCAATCTCGCTCGTGTTCCCGCAATGCGCGAACTGTTGGCACCAGGACCGGGGATTTCTCCGACCCAGGGAGATGTCGACTTCTACGGAGGGATCACGACATCGATTTTTCTCATTGGATGGGCGACAGGTGGCCTGGGATTTGGCATTTTGGGGGACCGGGTCGGACGTGCCAAGACCATGATGTGGACGATCCTGTTATATTCCGCATTCACCGGCTTGAGTGCCCTGTCGTGGGATATTTGGAGCTTCTCATTCTTCCGCTTCCTGACCGGATTGGGGGTTGGTGGTGAGTTTGCCGTCGGCGTGTCACTGGTGGCGGAGGTGATGCCGCGGCGTGCGCGTCCCTTTGCTCTCGGGCTACTGCAAGCGCTCTCCGCAATTGGCAATATTTCTGCCGCAGTGATCGCCTTGGTGCTCGCCGATCTCGAGGAGCGTGGAGCTGTGGGCAGTGCGTGGCGCACGATGTTTATCATCGGAGCCGGCCCGGCGCTACTGGCAATTTTGATCCGCAGCAAATTGAAAGAGCCGGAACAATGGCAAGCGATCAGCGGCGACCAGTTGACAAAGAAACTGGGATCTTACAGTGAACTGTTCAGCCCCCGGTGGCGCAAGAATGCGTTTGTCGGATTGTTCATGGCATTTGCCGGAGTCGTGGGGCTGTGGGGGATTGGTTTCTTCAGTTTCGATCTGAACCGGTCCGTGTTTAAGAAGACCTTCGAAGCCGAAGCGCGTCAACAAGGCGAAGGGGAAAAGGACCAGCAATTCGTGCTCGGACTGATGACTCATCCGGAATGGCTCGACACGGAGACTGGTAAAAAGCGACCGCAGCCGACTCAACTTCTCGATCTGCAGGCAGGACCTAAGGTTGCGGAACCAATTTACGCGGCCATCATCGCGCTACACGCTGAAAAGCAGACGGTTAACAAGATGGCCATTCTTTCGAAGGTCGTCTGGCCCAAGGTCAGTCCCGATGCGGTGACGAGCTTGCGCGCCGAATACGATAACTATCTGAGCCGTCCGGACGTCTCCAGCCCGAACGAAATGTTGACCGAGCACGGCGATCGCATCTCGAAGCGGTTCAAGCGAATCAATAAGCAGCTTGGATTCTGGGTGGCAATCACTTCGGTGATGTTGAATATCGGGGCCTTCTTCGGGATCTACTTCTTCACCTATGTCACGCATTACACCGGCCGTATTCCGGCGTTCGCGCTGGCATTCGTCATGGCCTTCTTCTCCACGGTGATGGTGTTCGCCTATTTGACAGAATTCAGCCAGATTTTCTGGATGATTCCCATCATGGGCTTCTGCCAACTGTCATTGTTCGGTGGCTATGCGATTTACTTCCCGGAATTGTTCCCGACACACTTACGTAGTACAGGAACGTCGTTCTGCTACAACGTGGGTCGCTTCGTAGCGGCTTCGGGGCCACTGGCTTTGGGAGCCTTAACCAGTCTGGTCTTCTCAGGCTATCCAGAACCGATGCGGTATGCCGGTGTCTGGATGAGCGGTATCTTCATCATCGGTCTGATGGCCTTGCCATTCGCGCCTGAAACGAAGGGCAAGGACCTGCCGGAATAACGCGCTGACAGAAGTGACCGTCAGTAAGCAGCCCGATTGGTTTTCCAATCGGGCTGCGGCGCTCTTTGCCTGGCATATGATCCCCTAAGTCGCATTCGTTTGATGGGACCAAGGGGACTGATGGCAGACCAGTTCGAAGCCTCGCGCAATGCCAAAACAACTGATCTTTACGCCCTCCGCGAGATCTGGGATGCTTCGCGCTTCAATGGATTGATCCGCCTGCGGTGCCGCTCAGGGAAGAGTTGCCATGCCACACCACGCCGAAACTCGACGTCGAACACGCCACCACCGGTCATCCAGTTGGTTGACCGGGGGTCTACTGATCGCAGGGCTCTCGGTCGCGGGTGTCTACTGCATTTGGGGTGACGCGCCACTCGAAAAAACGTGGATTCAGTTGGGTTTCGGTAAGCAGGGGGCGGCTGACTCAAACAGCAACGAGCGTAGTGCGGCAGCCCAAGTTCCACAGATTGATGTGGTTGAGGCCATGGAATTCCCGGGTTCAGACCCTGACGCGCAATACCGTGAAACGGCGTCGATCACTGAGGACGAACCGTCGTCACCGAATTTTCTACCAAACCGCGGTCGACGAGCCCCCGTCGCACAAAATCGCAATCCGTTCGAAGCCGAGACCGTGGCCAACGCGGAACTTGATGACCGTTTCGAGCAAGAGAATCTCAATCAGAACACCGCATCGATCCGGACTGCCGCGTTCCCCGAGGAAGTCCCGTCGACCAGCTCAATCAATGACCGATCCGATGAATTCGGAACGGCTCCAGTGTCACCAACCCCCGCCCCGCCGCGGCCTCGCCTAGGCCGCGCTGGCAGCAAGAATATCCAACTGCTCGCCGGTGACGATGCACCTCCCAAGCGGTCGGGGAAGCGTCCGACTCGTCCCAGCGTGAATGTCAGCCCCGCCGCTTCCAATTCAGGCTCGACAAAGCTCGATCTGAATTCCATTCAAGCATTGATCGACCAGGGGGAGGACGCGGAAGCCTATCACAAATTATCGGAAGCCTACTTCCAGCATCCGTCACAGCGACCGTTATTCCAGAACCAATTGGACGAAGTTGCCCAGCGGATTTATTTCTCGCCCCAGACGCAAATCCAGCCCCCGTATGAGATTCAGCCCGGAGACCAACTGCGAAAGATTGCCAGCAAGTATCAACTTTCCTGGCAGTATCTGAGTCGGCTGAACCAGGTGGACGCCAAGAAGATCCGGCCGGGTAAGAAGCTGAAGATCTTCCAGGGGCCATTTGAAGCCCGCGTCGACCTGAGCAACTTCGAATTGACCGTCCTGCTGAATGGCCAGTATGTGAAGCGGTATCGAGTCGGCACCGGCAAGATGAATACGACCCCCATTGGCGAATTCACCGTTCGAGAGAAGCTCGAGAACCCCACATATTACGGGCCGGACGGGATGGTTCTGGAGCCGAATGATCCGCAAAATCCGCTCGGAGAACGCTGGATCGACATCGGCAACAGCTTCGGGATCCACGGCACGATTGACCCGGAATCGATCGGCAAAAGCGAATCGGCAGGCTGCGTTCGCATGCGCAACGAGGACGTCGCGGAGGTCTACGATCTGCTGACAGTCGGTTCGACGGTCACGATTCAACGGTAATCGCCGCAAGCGTCGTGGGATGGATCTCCAGGTCCGTCCGAGCTCGTAATACGTGAAATAGGTTCGACCCTCGCGGACTTCGCGCAGCGCACGGCTTATTTCTTCCCAAGGCGCGAGACTTCACATTAGGCCGGCGCAATCAGCAGCCGGCCGCAAGCCCAGCGGCCCCTCACGCCCAGTGCCTCAGCCGTCGAGAAAAATCTGCAGGACGATGTCGATTTCCGACAGCCCCGTTCGTCGTTCCAGTACTGGGCTGATGAGGCCGGATCAAACAAATCAAATAAGGAGATCGACAATGCGTGTAATGGTACTCGTGAAAGCGACCGAAGACAGCGAACAGGGGTTAACCCAGACGGCGTGGATGACCGAGATGCTCGAGGCGATGGGCAAATTCAACGATGAGCTGCGTAATGCCGGCATCTTGCTCGCCGCCGACGGCCTCAAACCCTCCTCGCACGGTAAGCGTATCGCGTTCGATGGTCCCCGCCGCACAGTCATCGACGGGCCTTTCGCCGAGGCCAAGGAACTGGTCGCCGGCTTCTGGCTCTGGGAAGTCAAGGACATGGACGAGGCGGTCGCCTGGGGACGGCGCTGCCCCAATCCCATGCCAGGACCGAGTGAGATTGAAATCCGGCCGCTGTACGAGTTGGCTGATTTGGGCTGAGAACCTCTCCCCGTTGGCGCAAGCAGCATTTGATGTTAGAAATGATGTTTGCCGGGACAACGGAAAGCGCCCGTTCGTCGGTCCTTGAAGATTTTCAATTTCGAAAGAGGAGTTGCGTAGCATGAGTGATCAACCACGAACGGCCGGTTCAGCGGCCTCACGTCGTGATTTTCTCAAAACGGGAACGGCCGCAGTTCTGGGTGGCGCTCTCGCCGCTCAACAGAACGTGTCGTTCGGTGCATTTGCCGCCGGTAGTGATGTTCTGAAGATTGGCCTGGTCGGTTGCGGCGGTCGTGGTGGCGGAGCGGCAGTCAATGCGCTCGAGGCCGATCCGAACGTCAAGTTGATCGGCGTGGCGGATTTGTTTCCAGATCGCCTCGAAAGCTGCGTCAAGAACCTGCAGGCCAGCCAATACAAGGACCGCGTTGATCTGCCGAAAGAACGGCAATTCACCGGCTGGGATGCCTACAAGAAACTGCTCGAGACCGACATCGATATCGTCATCCTGGCGACTCCCATTACTTTCCGTCCCGAGCACATCAAAGCCGCCATTGCTGCCGGTAAGCACGTTTTCGCTGAGAAACCAGTTGCCGTGGATGCCCCGGGCGTGCACTCAGTCATGGCGACTTGTGTCGAAGCGGCCAAGAAGAACCTGGCCGTCGTGTCGGGTTTGTGCTGGCGCTATGATCACGGAATGCGAGCCACGTTCCAGCAAGTTCACGAGGGTGGTGTCGGCGACATTGTGGCCATTCAAGCTACCTACAACACCGGCACTCTGAAGCAGATCCCGCGGCAACCTGGTTGGAGTGACATGGAGTGGCAACTCCGTAACTGGCAGCACTTCACGTGGACGTCGGGCGATTTCAATGTCGAGCAACACATTCACAGTCTCGATAAAGTGGCTTGGGCGATGAAAGACGAAACCCCGATCCGCGCGACGGGTACCGGCGGTCGGCAGGCTCGTCAGGGTGCGGAATCCGGGCACGTTTACGATCACTTCAACGTTGTGTATGAGTACGCCAACGGCGTGAAAGCGTTCGCGAACTGCCGCCAGATGGACGGCTGCTCGAACGACGTGACCGATTATGTCTTCGGGACGAAGGGGACTTGCGACGTCTTCAAACACCGCATTAAGGGTGAGAAGGATTGGAAGTTCACGGGCTCGAAGGGGCAAATGTATGTCACCGAGCACATGGAAATGATCCAGTCGATTCGCAATGGCAAGCCGATCAACAATGGCGACTACATGTGCAAGAGCACGATGATGGCCATCATGGGCCGCATGTCGGCCTATACCGGCCAGACGCTGACCTGGGAGCAGGCCTTCAATTCGAAGGAAAACCTCACTCCCGTCACAATGGAATTCGGCCCGCTGGCCATGCCCCCGGTGGCCGTACCGGGTGTGACGGCGTTTGTCTAAATCCGTGTCGCGGAATCTCGTAAGAGTTCCGCCGCAGTCTCGAGGCGTTACGCTGCTGGATCGAAATAGAGCAGTTTCAACACAGTTCGGATGCCAAATGCATCCGGGCTGTGTGCGTTTAATGCTTTAGAACGGTTGGCAAAACAACATCCGACGGGTCATTAAAGAATGGACCACGAATCACACAAATGACACGAATCTAGATCCTTAAATACCGCATTCGAAAGAAACAGCGGTCTGCCTCTTGAGGCGATCCCCTTTCCCAAAATTCGTGTTATTCGAATCATTCGTGGTTCAAAATGATTTCCTCACTGGTAACCGTAGAGTTTGCGAATTCTTCTACGCAACTGCGTCAGCGGCCCGTCCGTTTGATTCCGACAGCCCGCCCGTGATACAATGCCCGATTCTTCGGTTCGGTCTGTTCTTGAGGATTCGATTGTGTCGCAAGCTGTCCCGTTGGTGGTTCCGGATGAGGAATTGATTCTCGTCCTTGATTTTGGCGGCCAAACCGCCCAACTGATTGCCCGCCGCGTGCGGGAACAACACGTGTTCTGCCAACTGGTCCGGCATAACTTGTCGGCCGCCCGCATCCGGGAGCTCAATCCCAAAGGACTGATCCTGTCGGGCTCTCCAGCCAGCGTTTATGGCGAAGGTTCACCTCAACCGGACCCCGAAATCTTCAAGCTGGGGATTCCGATCCTCGGCATCTGTTACGGGATGCAGGTCAGTTGTGCCGACCAGGGCAGCGAAGTCAAACCCGGCCATTCACGTGAATTCGGGCGGACAGCCTGCCACGTTCAAGAGCCTTCAGTGTTGTTCGACGGTGTGCCCTCCGACATCACCGTCTGGATGAGCCACGGTGACCAGGTTCAGAACCTAAGCGAACACTTCATTTCTTTGGCGGCGACGGAAACCTGCCCGTTCGCTGCGGTGCGGCATGCTTCCAAGCCCCTGTTTGGATTGCAGTTTCACCCCGAAGTGACGCATACCGAATTCGGTGGCAAGCTGCTCGCGAACTTTGTGAAGCATATCTGCGGCTGCCGCGGCACCTGGCAGATTGGTTCATTTATCGAACGCGAAGTTGTGGCGATCCGCGAGCGAGTCGGGCAAAACCGTGTCATTTGCGGACTGTCCGGTGGAGTGGATTCATCGGTCGTCGCGGCCTTGCTCTATCGGGCGATTGGCACACAGCTCTCGTGCATTTTCGTCGACAACGG
>JAQGHS010000209.1 GCA_028291605.1 Planctomycetaceae bacterium
CGGTACACGCCGTGGGGGAAGGTGTGCTCTTGGCCGAAATCCAGCAAACCAGCGACATCACCTTTCGTTTATATGACTGGGATCGCCCGGGAACAGACGGACTTCCGCGTCAGCTCCATGTGCGGGAAGCTCTCGAGTGCGTTGATTTCACCCGCGGTCCCATCCTGCCCTTGCGACCGCGTACCCTTTCCGGGATCTCCTCAAATCGTGTCGAAGAAATCGTCGCTGGCGAACACTTTGTGATCCGGCGTCATCAAGGCAGTCAGCCCTGGGATGTGGAGACTCGCGGCCGATTTGGTATCTTTGTGGTGCTCGAGGGGCAGGTCGATCTGCTTACACCCACCAGCACCGAAACGCTTGTGCGGGGTGAGACGGTTTTGATTCCGGCTGATTCCGACAAGTGCCGGATCAAGCCTCAGGGGGAGGCAACCCTGCTGGAGACGTTTGTGCCCAACAGCGATGCCGTTTAGGGCGTGACCGGCGAAGACGCCGCCTCGAATTGATAAAATCAAATGCGTCCGACTCAGGAGAGTCAGGCTACGGGCTTACCGCGGGAGCTGTGCAGATCGTGGCCGAGTTTCTTCTGGAGATCGTTGGCTATCTGATCTGAGGGCTGCTCGAAGGCATTCTCACCGCGGCCGGGGGCTTCTTCGGCGGGATGATCATTGGCTTCATTATCTCGATCATTCTGTTTTGCTGCCTGTCTTCGGCCTGGGTGGCCTTTGCGGCCAGTTGTGGCGTCATGGTGGTCTCGACCTTTCTGGGAGCACTGATTGAGTCCGCGGGGGTAAAGTAGCGTTCGACCACCCCGATCTGCTATCGTGCTGAGCAACCCATTGTCGCCCATCTGTTGTTGCTTGGATTAATCAGGGACACGTCCATCATGCTGAATCGTCGCGTCTACCTCACGAGCTGCCTTGTGGTCTTAGTCGGTTGGGGCCTGTTGATCGGCGAAGAAGCTAAGGACAAAGTTGCGGCTGAAATCGCGGGGCTGCCCCTGTTGTATCAAGCCAATTTCGAGGACGGTAAGACGGATGCCTGGGCACCGAGTGATGCCAATGCCTGGAAGATTGAAGAGGTCGAAGGGAACAAGGTCCTCAGCCAGTTTCAGCAGAGCAAAGTACAGACCCCGGTTCGCTCACCCTTCAATCGTTCCGTCATCAAGGACCTGACCGTCAGTGATTTCGTGCTCGATGTGAAGCTGCAATCGACGGCCCGCGATTATCCGCACCGATCGCTGTGCCTGTTTTTCGGCTACCAGGATCCGGCTCATCTGTACTACGTGCATTTCGGTCAGAAGACCGACGACCATGCCAATCAGATCTTTATCGTCAACAACGAACCGCGTAAGAAGATCTCGACCGAAACGACGCCCGGCACAGCCTGGGACGACAAGTGGCATCATGCACGCATCGTCCGCAAGGTGGAGTCAGGCACGATCGAAGTGTACTTTGACGACATGGAAAAACCGGTCATGAAGGCAATCGACAAGAACTTCACCTGGGGCGAAGTGGGAGTCGGTTCCTTCGACGACACCGGCCGCTTTGACCGCGTGCTGGTCTACGGCAAGAAAGCGGCGAAGCCGTAAAGAAAGTCGTTGTTCGCTCCGCGAACGAAACGCGATCGCAGTTTCCGGGTGGGATAACATTCGAAGATCGATGTCAACGCGACAGCGTCCAGCTCCACCCGTCTGGAGAAGTCAATCTCGCACAACGCTACAACCCGTGGGCTGGCGCCCTGCGACTGAGATTCTCAGGGCCGCTTGTTCGTCGCTACTGCGAGCGCGTATCGATCGCGGAGCGATCAACGACTAACACACTTCGGCAATTGGCGTCGGATCGCTCACCAGGTGAGTCGGCCGGCCCTGTGGCGTGTAGAGCATCTTGTCGGGATTGATCCCCAGCTTGCGGTAGATCGTGGACGCGAAGTTTTCGGGTGACAGAACCCGCTCGACTGCCGAATAACCACTGCGGTCGGTGGCACCGACGATTGTTCCACCCGGGGTCCCACCGCCGGCCATCAGGACCGACATGGCACTCGCCCAGTGATCGCGACCCGCTTGGGCGTTGCCGGGTAAGACCGACAGTTTCGGAGTCCGGCCGAACTCGCCCAGCGCCACAACCAAGGTCGATTCCAGCATCCCGCGTTGTTCCAGATCGGAAATCAACGTAGCCACGGTGTTGTCCCACGAAGGCAGACGTCGGTTCATCGCCGGGAAGATCTCGGTGTGACTGTCCCAACCGCCGTCATACAGCGTGACGAAGGGGACACCGGCCTCGACCAGACGCCGCGCCAATAAGGCTCGCTGACCGAATGAATTGCGACCGTATGCAGTACGGACCGCTTCGGGTTCGCGATGAATATCGAATGCCGCCTGGGCGGGTTGCGAATGCACGAGGTCAAATCCCTGGCGGTAATACTCATCAAGAGCATTCACCGGGTCACCCGCAGCCTGTTCCTGGATGCGTTTCAGCTTATCGACTTGCTTGCGAAGATCGCTCCGCCGGGCAAACCGGTCGTCGGTCAGGTCGGACGGGAAATTGACATCACGCACGCGGAAATTCTGCTGATTGGGATCCTCCGCCACGACGAACGGTGCGTACTTCGCACCCAGGAAATTCGGCCCGCCCGAGCGTGACATCGTCGGCAACGAGAAGTACGCCGGCAGACCATTCCCTTGACCGAGTTCGTGAGCGGCGACCGATCCCATGCTGGGGTGAAAGCTGACGAAGGCGCCGCACGAGACGGGAATCCGCGGCGGGGCTCCCGTGGTCATGTAGTGATTGCCGGCTCCGTGATTGTTTTGATCGTGTCGAATCGAGCGGATGATCGAGAACTTATTCAAGCTGGCGGCCAGCTTGGTCATGTGTTGTGAGAAAAAGACGCCGGGAACGGCGGTCTCAATCGTTTCGAATTCGCCGCGAATCTCAGACGGGGCATGCGGTTTGGGGTCGAACGTCTCGAAGTGAGTCGGCCCGCCATCCATCCAAATCAGAATGCAGCTTTTGGCCTTCGGGGCGATCTTGGTCCCGTCGTCAGCCCGGGCCTCACCCTGCAGGCGAAGCGTGTCCAGAAATGTTCCGCCGAGCAACGCTCCCAAGCCAAGTTGCAAACAATCTCGGCGACCGATTCCGGCACAATTCCGGTAGAGACTCATCAGTATCTCCTGTCGAGCGGGATGGTCAAACAGACCACGCAATGAGGCGGCAAACGGGCGGGGGCATTACAGGTGCCAAAACGTGACGGCACGCGCGATCGCGATCTCCATACAATTATCGCACAAACAGCCAATTATATGAAGCAAAAAACGGCAATACCAGCCCGGATCTGGCGGCGGCGGCGTTTTCTGAAAGCTTTTTCAGCAGAGGGTTTGTGAATCAAGAAGAGAGCGTGAACTCCATTGCTGCACCTCCGATAAGGGGGCGGGTCGGCGCTGTCCCTTCTGCATGTCCCTTGACTGGAAAAGTGCATTCCGGTTCGAGGGCGCCAATGAAATCTCGAGTCTCACCCGATCTCCAAGAGGCTTTGGGGCTTGTGCAGATTTCGGCCTGCCTTTGGGATGCGAAAACGCTCGATATTGAGAGTTTTCGAAATCTGGCGGTGAGCAGGCGCTGTGATAGAAAAGAGGGTATTTGCCGTATGCCACTGGTCCGTTTACTCTGCTGAGCTGGCAGGATGCCACGAGGTGCGGTGCTGACTTGAGGCAGTGATGTGTATATTTGTTCAAAGCATGCAAGAACGCACGAGAATTTAACGTGTCGTTTGGGAGGTCAGTGTAACTGGCTTTGGGGTCAGACGTCGTAGCCGTTGCCAAGGAGCAACGGGATCGCACATGTGAATACGAGGTCGAAGGGGTCGAAGGAGTCGAAGAAGTCGAAGGGGTCGAAGAAGTCGAAGGGATCAAAGAAGTCGATGTGGTCACGGAAGTCGAAGGGGTCACGGAGTCGAAGTGGTCACGGAAGTCGAA
>JAQGHS010000213.1 GCA_028291605.1 Planctomycetaceae bacterium
GGCACGGCTTCTTATGCGGGAAATCGTGGTGCCCAAAATGAGGGCCCATTTGTCGAAAGTGGTCGTGTCTACCGAATGACCGACATCACCGACGGCCTGACCTATACGGTGGGAGTTATGGAAGCGGGTGCCTACGCCGGTGCCTACGCCGGTTCGCCGATACAAGCGTGGGCGGCAAGTCACCCCTACCAACCCGCCTGGGTGGGGCACGTGTCAGGCCAAGACACCACATCATTCGCGATCCGATATGGTGGCCGGCAAGAATGGTGGAGCCGCGTCAACGGTCCTCATCCCTATGCGCCGACCAGCGGTCACCCGGGCGGCTTGCACGCTTTAGGATTGGATGGCGGTGTTCACTGGGTCACCACTACTATCAATCCTGCTGTGTGGGCATCTCTCTGCAGCCCCAAACGCATCGTCGTTAACTACATTAACTTCGCAGTTGCCTGGCCAGCGGGCTCTGGTGGGTTTAACACAGGCTATGGACTGCCATTCACGTGTGATTGGAACCCCGATCCGGTCAATACCGCGTACCTGCGTGAGAACCAGGCTCAGTGGCAAGATAAGTAAGCTGACGACAATTGTCGCAAACTCAATGTGATCTTCAGCACCCCGTCGGAATATTTTCCGGCGGGGTATTTTGTTTGGCTGACCACCACAGAATGCATGGTCCATTTTGCGTTCCGTGAATCGCTTTGAATGGAATTGCCGTTTCCGCCCTGTCGTTTATCGCCGAGAGAATTATTTCGACGTGATGTGAGTTACAGGCTCCTGCCGAACTGTATCGCGTCTATCGGCCTCGGGAAGGGGAACTTCTGTGCGCAACTCATTGATTTTCGGACTGGTCTTGTTCTGCAGCCTTTCCGTTTCGGCAGCGCGGGCGGAGGAGGCCTTTTTCAATGCCAACAGGATTAAGATCCGTTATATCACGGCAGGGCAGGGCGAAGCCGTGATTCTGCTGCATGGGTTCGCAGTCCGCAGTTCGGAGGAAATGTGGATCAAGAATGCCCTGAATGAGCCGCAGGTCGTCGCAGAGCTGTCACGGGATTATCGCGTCATTGCGATGGATTGGCGCGGTCACGGAAAAAGCGGTAAGCCTCGCGGGGTGAAGAATTATGGGCTCGAGATGGTCGAGGACGTCGTGCGTCTGATGGATCACCTGAAGATCAAGCAGGCCCATATCGTGGGATACTCGTTGGGCGCGATCGTCGCCGGAAAACTGCTCGTCACACATCCCGACCGCCTGCTGAGCGTCACCCTGGGTGGAGGCGCACCGGTGTATCAACCGACCAAAAAGTGGCAAGTGGTCGTCGAAGAATTGGCGAAATCACTCGACAAGGGTGCTGGAGCAGGGCCGCTGGTGCCCGTCATTGCACCTGCGGGAGAACCCGCGCCGTCCCAGGAGGCGATGAACGTCCTCGGACAGTTGCTGGTGTTCGGTCAGGATCAGAAGGTGCTGGCGTCGGTCATTCGCGGAATCGTCAATTTGGAAGTGACCACGGAGCAGTTGAAAGCCAACAAGATCCCCGTCCTGGTGGTCTATGGCAATCGCGAGGGGGAAGCTCTGGAACGGATCGGCCGCTTCGTTCCGGTACTGGCGCAGGTCGAGGTCCAGGTGATTGCCGGGGGCGACCATATGACCACCTTCGCTCGGCCTGAATTCCGCACGGCCATCCACAAGTTTCTGAACTCGCACCGGAATTGATCCGCGTGACGCCCGTTCCAGCGATAATTGATCGCTTCCAACCGCGCATAGATTACCCACCATTCTGAGGCGACACGTGATCAACGCAGCACTGGCCAGATCGGGATATTCTCGACCGGCGAATTCATTTATGCTGCCTTCCTGTGTCCTGACTCGCTGAGTCGGGCTACAGTTCGGAATTACGCGTCCCTTCAGTTAGCAAACTCTCAATTGTCCATGCACGAAAAGCACCTGATACTGGCGGTCCTGGCGTTTGAGTCCAAGCTCATCAATCTCGCTCAGCTTACGGAGGCTTGTGGATTCTGGACGACCGACAAATCGGCTTGCTTGACCGATATCCTGCAGCAACGGGGCTGGGTGGATGGGGCGAGTCTGGCGGTGCTCGAAGAGCAGTTCCAATCGCGACTCGAGCCCAGCCAGACGAGCTCGCTCGGGACGCTGAGCGGCCTGGTGGAAGTCGACTTCGGGTTGAACGCTAGTGCCTTGCAGGAGACGGGTGGCAATCAATCGGTCGGCACGCTCCCGCGCGGAATTCCCGAGCTGCTGGAATCGCTCAGTAACTCGGCGGCCAGTCCCTCATCTTCCCCTGACCGCTATACCTGGGTCAGCGAAGTGGGCAAAGGGGGACTGGGTCAGGTCTGGCTGGCGCGAGACAACGACCTGGTTCGCGAAGTGGCTCTGAAGGAGATCAAGGCCGAGGCAGTGTCCAGCGAGGCTGTGCGTCGCCTCATCAAAGAAGCCCAGATCACGGGTCAATTGCAGCATCCCAACATCGTGCCCGTGTATGAAGTGCGCCGTGGCGAACGTCCGTTTTACACGATGAAGCTGGTCCGCGGCAAAACGCTCGCCGCGACGATCAAACAGCATCACGAGCAACGGCGTACTGGACACGAAGATCCGCTGTCGATGACCCGATTGATGAGCGTCTTCGTCAACATTTGCGACGCCCTGGCTTATGCCCATTCACGCGGCATCATTCATCGCGATCTGAAGCCGCAGAATATCGTATTGGGCGATTTTGGTGAGGCCATCGTCCTCGACTGGGGGCTGGCTCGGCGAATGGATGGCGATCCCGATGTCGACACCGAGCGCGACCACACGCAGATCTCGCCGGTCTCGCTGACGGATGATGCCCATACGGACGCCACGCAGACAGGGGCCGCACTCGGCACGCCGGCCTATATGTCCCCCGAGCAAGCTGGCGGTCGCGTTGATCTGATGGATGCGCGGACTGATATCTATGGTCTCGGAGCCATCCTGTTTGAGATCCTGACCGGATCTCCACCGCACCGCAAGCCAGGGTTCAATGATGCTCATAACTCACTAGTCTCTCCGCCCCAGGATGCTCCCTCGACCAATAAGACTTTTCCCGTGAACGGGCTGTTCGCCCTGCTGACCCAGATCCGCAACGGCCCGACGCCGCACATTCGCGAGCTCAATCCCGGCACACCCATCGAACTGGATGCGATTTGCGCACGGGCAATGGCCCGCGACCGCGAGGATCGTTTTCAGTCTGCCAAGGACTTCAAAGAAGCCCTGATGGAATATCACATTCACAAAAAGAGCATTGAATTGGCAGCCTCGGCCAGTGCCGACCTGGAGTCTGCTAAAAACACCCATCTGTACCTGGAATTCAATCGCGCCCTCTTCGGATTCGAGGAAGCATCGCGCCAGTGGCCTGAGAACGTGCGGGCCGCCGAGGGCAGGCGCGAAGCTCAGATCGCCTTTGCCCAAGCGGCTTTTTCCCGCGGCGACTTCGATCTGGCTGAGTCACTGCTCGACATCGAAATCCCCGAACAAAAGGCCTTACGGACGACCGTTAATAAAGCGGCGGCAGAGCGTGCGAATCGTCATGATCGCATTAGGTTTCTGCGCCGGTTCAGCCTGGCGGCCAGTCTGTCGGTCGCTATTGTCGCGAGCACCGCAGCGATCTGGGTCAACAACGAACGTCTCCGTGCGCTGCTCGCCCGGGAAGATGCGAAAGTCGCTCAGATCCAGGAAGCCCAACAGCGGCAGGTCGCCGAGCGGGAGCGACTGGTCGCGATCCAGCAGACCAAGGCGGCTCAGCGAGAACGCCAGATTGCCGACGAACAAACTCGCATGGCCGTGAAAGAACGTCAAATCGCCGATGAGCAGACCAAAGTCGCGATCAAGGAGCGACAGAAAGCCGCGGAACAACTCGAGCGCGCCGACCGCACGACCGAGGAGGCTCGCTGGGGGCGATACATTTCCAGCCTGCGACTGGCCGCGATCCAGTTGGACAACCGATCCATTGCGTTCTGCAATCAAACCCTGCAAACCAGTCGTCCGGTCGGCATGGAGTCGGATTTACGCGGCTGGGAATGGAACTATCTGTGGAATCAAACACATTCAGATCAACTCACCATTCAAGGACACACCGCTCCCGTACAGAGTGTGAGTTTCAGCCCAGACGGTAAACATCTCGTCAGCGGAAGTTGGGATCACACGATTAAGCTTTGGGATGCCCTCACGGGCAAGAAAATCCGCACGCTCGAAGGTCACTCAGGTTGGATTCGAAGTGTCAGTTTCAGTCACGATGGATTGAGAATCGTTAGCAGTAGCGACGACAAGACGGTGAAAATCTGGGATGCCCAGACTGGCCAGGAAATACGCACACTGCAGGGACATGACGCCGCGGTGCAGTCCGCGGCATTCAGTCCGGACGGCTCACGAATCGTCAGTGGCAGCAACGATCAAATCATCAAGGTCTGGAATGCGCAGACCGGTGCAGAGCAACAGGCTCTGACCGGTCACAAGGCCGCCGTCCTGAGCGTGGCTTTCAGTCCTGATGGCCAGTGGATCGTCAGCGGTAGCGATGATCACACTGCGAAGATCTGGAACGTTCAAACGGCAAAGTTCACGCAGGACTTCACCGAGCATTCCGCCCCCATTCAGAGTGTCGGCTTCAGCCCCGACGGTCAGCGAATCGTCAGTGGCAGCCGGGACGGTCTGGTGCTCGTCTGGAACGCCAACACGGTGGCCATCGAACAGACTTGTGCGGGGCACACAGGGTGGATCCGGAGTGTCATCTTCACTCCCTCTGGAAATCGCATCGTGAGTGCGAGCGACGACAAAACGATTATGGTCTGGGACCTGCAGACTGGCAAAGAGCAGTTCACTCTGCAGGGACATACCGACGGTGTGGCATGCGCCCACGTCAGCCTGGATGACAAACGGATTGCCAGCGGTAGCTATGACAAGTCCATCAAGATCTGGGATGCGCAGACTGGCCTGGAAGGATTGACTCTAAGCGGGCATCAGGGAATCGTGCGAAGCGTGGCGTTTGGCCCCCAAACTCGGCACGTCGCCAGTGCCAGCAGCGA
>JAQGHS010000218.1 GCA_028291605.1 Planctomycetaceae bacterium
TGCGGGGGATTTTCGAAGAAAATCCGACGTAATTCGTGATTCGAGTCGATGGGAGGGTGAGGGACCCAGAGGGTACCCCGCCGAACCCGATAGTCTGGCGAGGACCGATCGACGCTTGCGGTTCGGCGGGAGCCTCACCCTCCCATCGGCTTGAATCGCCCCCAGCGACCATGAGGAATCGCGAGCATGATCTCTTCGATGAACACGGACGAACGACGCACCATTGTCGTCATTGGCAATGGCATGGTCGGGCATCGCTTCTGCGAGAAGCTGACCGAGATGGATACCGACCGGCAATACCGCATCGTTACCTTCTGTGAGGAACCGCGTGCGGCCTACGACCGTGTGCAGCTCAGCAAGTACTTTTCTAAACGCGATGCCCAAGAGTTGATGCTCGCCGACCCGGACTGGTATGCCGAGCAAGATATTACTCTTTATCTGGGCGACAAGGTCGTCTCCATTGACCGGGCCCGACGAGTCGTGCAATCGGCTCAAGGACGCGAGATCCCTTATCACGCCGTCGTGCTGGCCACCGGTTCCTCGCCCTTCGTTCCCCCGACCCCGGGTATCGATAAGCCGGGCGTGTTCGTCTATCGCACGATTGAAGATCTGGACCGCATGATCGCTCATTCGGCCGGGGCGAAGCGGGCGGCCGTGATTGGCGGGGGCCTGCTGGGGTTGGAAGCCGCCAAGGCCGTCATGGATCTGGGTTTGGAGTCACACGTTGTCGAATTCGCCCCCCGTTTGATGCCCCGGCAGTTGGACGATCGCGGCTCGATCATCCTGAAGGACAAGATCGAATCGCTCGGCGTCACCGTACATCTCAATAAGTCGACCAAGCAGGTCCTGGGTGAAACGAGTGTCGAAGGGTTGCTCTTCGCCGACGACACGCGCCTTGATGTCGATATGGTGGTCGTGTCCGCCGGAATCCGACCGCGGGACGAGTTGGCTCGGGCGTGTGAACTCGACCTGGGGCCACGCGGCGGGGTGATGGTCAATGACCGTCTGCAAGCCAGCGATCCCTATATCTATGCCATTGGCGAAGTCGCCTTGCATCGGGGCATGATCTACGGACTGGTCGCACCCGGGTATGAAATGGCCGAGATCCTGGCCACGAATTTCACCGGCGGCGATCGCGATTTCCAGGGGGTGGACCTCTCGACGAAACTGAAGTTGCTGGGTGTCGATGTGGCCTCGTTCGGCACATTCGAAGGGGACGCCGATGTCGCGAAGTCCATCACCTTTGAAGATCCCATCTCGGGAGTCTACAAGAAACTGTATGTGACCTCGGACGGAAAGCATCTGCTCGGTGGCATGCTGGTGGGCGATGCTTCGGACTACACGCGGCTCCTCTCGATCTGTCGCAGTGGCAAACCGCTGGCCTTTCCCGCATCCAAACTATTGGTCGGCAAGTCGGCCGCTGATGCCGGTGCCGCGGACTTGGGCGATGACTGTCAGATCTGTTCCTGCAACAACGTCTCGAAAGGGGAACTCTGCCAGGCCGTTCAAAGTGGCGTGACAACGATTGGCGAACTCAAAAAGTGTACCAAGGCCGGCAGCGGTTGCGGTGGGTGTGTGCCGCTGGTGACCGACATCCTGAACGCCGAGTTGCGTAAGGCCGGCCGCGTCGTCGATCAATCGCTGTGCGAACACTTCAAGCACACGCGTCAAGAACTCTTCCAGATCATCAAGGTGAAGGAAATTCGCACCTTCGCCGCATTGATTGCCGGCCATGGTCAGGGTGCGGGTTGTGAGATCTGCAAGCCGGCGGTGGCCTCCATCCTGGCCAGCCTGTGGAATGAAAACATCCTTGGCGAACGAGCCACCTTGCAGGACACCAACGATCGCTTCCTGGGGAATATTCAACGCGGCGGAACGTACTCCATTGTGCCGCGCGTCGCCGGGGGCGAGATCACTCCCGAGAAGTTGATTGTCCTGGGACAAATTGCCAAGCAATATGGTCTCTATACGAAAATCACCGGAGGCCAGCGGATCGATCTGTTCGGTGCTCGTGTGCAGCAATTGCCGGAGATTTGGGACCAACTGATCGCTGCCGGTTTCGAAAGCGGTCATGCCTATGGGAAGTCATTGCGAACGGTAAAGAGCTGCGTCGGATCGACGTGGTGCCGCTACGGCGTCAAGGATTCGGTCGGTTTCGCCATTCAGATCGAGAACCGTTACAAGGGCCTGCGATCACCCCACAAGCTGAAGTCGGCCGTGTCAGGTTGCACCCGTGAGTGTGCCGAAGCCCAAAGCAAGGACTTCGGCCTGATCGCCACCGAGAAGGGTTATAACCTCTACGTCTGCGGCAATGGCGGCACCAAGCCGCGGCATGCGGATCTCTTGGCCGGCGACCTTGATGAAGAAACCTGCATCAAGTACATCGATCGATTCCTGATGTTCTATGTGACGACCGCCGATCGGTTGACTCGGACTGCGGTCTGGCTGGACAAGATGGAAGGTGGCATCAACGCATTACGCGAGATCATTATCGAAGACAAGCTGGGCATCGCCGAACATCTCGAAGAAATGATGCAGAATGTCGTCGACACGTATCGCTGCGAATGGGCTGAAGTCGTCAAGGACCCCGCGAAGCGCCGCTTCTTCACCCAGTTCGTCAACACCGATGAGACCGAACCGGACATCGAAATCGTCTACGAACGTGAGCAATCTCACCCCGCGCCGTGGCCGACCGACGACGTCGTTCTCACCCAGTTGACGCTTCCCAAACCAGCCACCAACGGGTCCCTCAAGACTTGGACCCGCGTCGGATCGATCAACGACTTCCCCGCGGAGGGGGGCTCGGCCATTCGGTACGGCTACATGCAGTTGGCCGTTTTCCACTTCGCCAGCCGCGGCGAGTGGTACGTCACACAAAACATGTGCCCGCACAAACGCGAATTCGTCCTCTCACGCGGCATCCTGGGCGATCAACAAGGAGAACCCAAGGTCGCCTGCCCCATGCACAAGAAGACCTTCTCACTGAAAACCGGCGGTTGCCTGACGGGCGAACCCTACTCCATCCAGACCTTCCCGGTGAAGATCGTCGGGGATGACGTACTCGTGCTGTTACCGCCACCCGGCGAACTCGCAACATCCCCCGCAGTCATGCAACGAGAATGCGGTTCGGCCTGTGAAATGTGTACGGTGTGAAGATCGGATCGTGATCAATCAATAACCTCGCCCGGCAGAGCCAGTGCCCCCTAAGAAACGGCCCAGGTGAGCCGGGTGGCGTAAGCCCCCGGATTCTTCGGTTGGAGTCGACTTTCACCAAAACAAAAAGAATCCCGGGGCTTACGCCGCCGGGCTCGCGTGAATCATTTTTTCAACCGCCTACCAAATGTTTTGAGGAACTTGCCAGTGCCGTCCCTGTTACCTCCGCCGCCGCCGTCCTCCTCACCGACCATGTCGTTACCGATGTTGGTCGAGGAACTGCTGCGCGAACAACAGGCCCTTTCTGCCGTAGAACAATTCAGCCAGTACCACGCGACGACAACACCCGCCCAAGAGCGTTACTACCACTCGCTGCTCCCCTCGTCTCCCCCCGGCCCCGGTGAGCAATACGCCTTCGAAGTCGATCTGGATTGTTGCTCGGGCTGCAAGGCGTGCGTGACCGCGTGCCATTCCCTCAATGGTCTCGGCGAATCAGAAACCTTTCGTGACGTCGGGCTATTAATCGGCGGCACCAGCAGTTTGCCGGTGTTGCAGCATGTCACCTCAGCCTGTCATCACTGCGTCGAGCCCGCCTGCCAGACAGTCTGTCCCACGCTCGCCTATCAAAAGGATGCGGTCACGGGGATCGTCAAACATCTGGATGACCAATGTTTTGGCTGCCAATACTGCATCCTCGCCTGCCCATATGAAGTCCCTCAATACAATGCCAAGAAGGGGATCGTTCGCAAGTGCGACATGTGCTCGTCGCGGTTAAAGGCAGGAGAAGCCCCAGCGTGTGTGCAAGCCTGCCCGCATCAGGCCATTGCGATTCGCCTGGTCAAAACGGCTGATGTGGCTGCCGATTGTGAAGCCAACTCGTTCCTCCCCGGCGCGCCCGATCCACAGTTGACCCTGCCCACCACGAACTACAAGACGGCGAAGTCCTTCCCGCGGAATATGCTGCCGGTCGATTATTATGCAGCCCATGCCGCACATGCTCACCCGCCGCTCGTCGCGATGCTGGTGTTGACGCAATTGTCAGTGGGCGCGCTGTGGATTCGAGCAGCCCTGCCATTGACGGGATTGCCCGTGGTCGAACATCTCGAACCACTCCAGGCCATTAGCGCCCTCTTGTTCGGACTCGTTGCACTCGGCGCCGCCACGCTGCACTTGGGCCGACCGCATCTGGCGTATCGAGCTGTCCTCGGGCTGCGGAAATCGTGGCTCAGTCGAGAAATCGTCGCGTTCGGCGTGTTTGCCGGGCTGGCGAGCTTAGAGGCGGGCCGCACCTGGTTGCAGCCGCAAATGTTGGCCGCCCCGGACTGGCTGGGATGGAGCGTGCTCGTCAGCGGGTTTGTCGGTGTGTTTTGCTCGGTCATGATCTATCACTGCACCCGACGATCCACTTGGATTGGCCCGCGGACGTTCCTGCGTTTCTTCGGCAGCACAGTATGGCTCGGCCTGTCAACCACTCTGCTCGTGGCAGCCATCGTCGCCGGCTTAAGAGCCGATCTGTCGATTGGCTCAGTCCTGCACGATCTGGGCGCGGTGCTGTGTCCCGCATTGATGCTGGTCGCCGCGTTAAAACTCACCTATGAAGCCTGCGACCTGTTGCATCTACTCGAACGACAACACACACCGCTCAAGCGAGCAGCGAATCTACTGGTCGGAGAATTGGCGGGCATGACTGCCGCGCGATTCACACTGGGTGTACTCGGCGGCCTGGTATTTCCAGCCGTACTGTGGCACGAAGCCAGCTCGTCACACTCACTCGAATGGATGTCAACGGTCGTGGCCGTATGGTTGTTTTCCGTGGCCGGCGAGACTCTCGAACGGGCCTTGTTCTTCATGGCGGCTGCGGCACCACGGATGCCTGGAGGACTGAAGACATGACTCCTGCCGATGTTCTGCATCCACTATCCGTGGCCTCCTCGTTGTTGCATCAGACTGACGGGCCCTTCACCCGCGAGCTACTGCTCGAGCCATCCGGCTTCGGGCTGGGGCAACTCCCATCACGGTTGCAACCCGATGCCACGACGACGTCGGTTTGCGGCTTTTGTTCGACCGGCTGCAATCTGACCGTACATCTCAAAGACGGTGCCGCCATCGGCCTGTCGCCCGCCACGAACTATCCGGTCAATCTCGGCATGGCTTGTCCCAAAGGGTGGGAAGCCCTGCGAGTACTTGATGCCCCCGATCGAGCAACCACTCCCTTGATGCGGTCGGGCCGCGGGCGTCTCGAACGAGTCTCCTGGGAAACGGCCCTGTCGACGTTCGTGACGCGTATGCAGAACATCCAGCGCGAACACGGTCCGGAATCGGTCGCCTGGCTGGGCACGGGGCAGATCGCCACCGAAGAGCTGGCCTACCTGGGCGCGTTGGCCAAGTTCGGCATGGGGATGATTCACGGTGACGGAAACACGCGGCAGTGCATGGCCACCGCTGTCGTCGCCTACAAGCAATCATTCGGCTTCGACGCTCCGCCCTACACCTATAAAGATTTCGAAGAGTCCGACGTCATCGTCCTGGTCGGAGCCAACCTGTGTATCGCTCATCCCATCCTGTGGGAACGCGTGCTGCACAATCGCCGCCAGCCGAAGATTGTGGTGATCGATCCCCGCCGCACCGAAACGGCAATGCAGGCGTCGCATCATCTCGCGCTGAAGCCCAAGAGCGATCTCGTCTTGTTCTACGGGCTGGCTCGGTTGCTCATCGAGAAAGGTTGGGTGGATGACGAATTCATCGCCCAATCAACGCAAGGCTTCGACGATTTCTGCCGTCATGTCGCACCCTACACGATGGACGTCGTCACCGAACGCACGGGCCTGACCGCCGCGGCCATTGAAGAAGTGGCCGAATTGATCCATCAGGCGGAGCGATCTTCCTTCTGGTGGACGATGGGCGTCAATCAATCCTACGAAGGCGTCCGCACCGCTCAGAGCCTGATCAATCTCGCCTTGATGACCGGCAACATCGGCCGCCCGGGGACGGGAGCCAATTCGATCACCGGGCAATGCAATGCCATGGGCTCGCGGCTCTTCAGCAACACGACCGGCTTGCTGGGCGGACGGGACTTCACCGACCCCCAACACCGCTCTGAAGTCGCCGAAATTCTGAACATCCCCATTGAAAAAATTCCCGACCGCAACAGCATGAGCTACCACGAGATCCTCAAGGGTATTCTCGAGGGTCGCATTAAAGGCCTGTGGGTCGTGGCCACCAACCCCGCTCATTCGTGGATTAATCAGGATCAGGCGCGTGATATTCTCGGCCGCCTGGATTTCCTGGTGGTGCAGGATATGTATCACTCGACCGAGACGGCCCAGATGGCGGACCTCGTCCTGCCGGCTGCCGGGTGGGGTGAAAAAGAGGGCACCTTCATCAATTCCGAGCGTCGCTTCGGGACCATTCGCAAGGTGGCCCGGGCCCCCGGTGAGGCACTCGCCGACTTCTCAATCTTTCGCGCCATCGCTCAAGCCTGGGGATGCGGCGACATGTTCCGCGAATGGACCTCGCCGGAAGCCGTGTTTCGCATCATGCAACGCTTGTCGGCCGGCCGCCCGTGTGATTTTTCGGGGATCGATGGCTACCGGCAACTCGATCGCGACGGTGGCGTACAGTGGCCTTATTCGGCCGAACATGCACCGGACGAACAAGAACGCCGACTGTTTGCCGACGGCCGATTTCATCACCCGGATGGCAAGGCGAAATTCCTCTTCGAAGATCCGCGGCCGATGCCCGAGCCACCCAACAAGGATTTTCCGCTGTTGCTGCTGACTGGCCGTGGCACGGCGGTCCAATGGCACACTCAGACGCGCACCGGCAAGTCTGATGTCCTGCGAAAGCTGGCCCCCGAACGCATTTATGTGGAAGTCAATCCGCAAGATGCTCGGGCACTGGGCATTAGACCCCAGGATCAGGTGTGGGTGGAATCGCGACGCGGGGAAATTCAGGCCCAAGTCTTCATTACCCCCACCGTGGCACCGGGCCAGGTCTTCATACCCATGCACTATGCCACGGCCAACCGTCTGACCGACGCCGTGTTTGATCCCTATTCCAAACAACCTTCCTATAAAGCTTGCGCCGTCCGCCTCCGACGCGTAGGCTAATCATCGCTGTGATGTCGCGCACTGATGGGCGACATCTCGAAAGGACTTTTTTTAAACATGTCAACTCGCGATGCTGCCCCACTGCCTGGCCCGGCGAGCCATCTGGTGCTCACCGATTTTAAAACTCCGCCGATGCGCGCCTTCCATATGACCTGGATGGCGTTCTTCCTCTGCTTTTTTGCGTGGTTTGGAATCGCGCCGCTGATGCCCATCGTCCGCAAAGAATTCGGACTGACTCCGGATCAAGTCGGATGGTCGATCATTGGCTCGGTCGCGATCACCATTTTTGCCCGCATCGGAATCGGTAGACTCTGCGATCACTATGGGCCACGACTCACCTATTCATGGCTGCTGATCCTGGGTTCGCTGCCCGTAATGGGAATCGCGTTTGCCTACGACTTCTGGAGCTTTTTGATGTTCCGGGTGCTGATCGGAACCATCGGAGCTTCGTTCGTCGTCACGCAGTATCACACGACGAAGATGTTTGCCGGCAACGTCGTCGGCACCGCGAACGCCACCGCAGCCGGCTGGGGTAATCTCGGCGGCGGCGTCACGCAAATGGTAATGCCCCTCTTGTTTGCCTTCCTCACGGTAACGTGCGGCCTGACATCGGCCGCCGGCTGGCGAACGTGCATGGTGATGTCCGGATTGGTCTGTGCCGCCACGGGCGTGCTGTATTACTTCTGTACGCAGGACACCCCGGCCGGCAATATGCGCGATCTCCGAAACCGGGGTCTGATGTCAGCCGACACCAGTAAACAGTCGGGCCTGGGTGTCGCCATGCGAGACCACCGAGTCTGGACGTTGTTTGTGATCTACGCCTGTTGCTTCGGGCTGGAACTGACCCTCGATAACGTCGCCGTCCTGTACTTCACCGACTATTTCCACCTTGATCTACACATCGCCGGCATGGCTGCCGGAGCCTTCGGCATGATGAACCTCTTCGCCCGAGCTCTCGGCGGAATGGTCAGCGACCGATTCGCCACACGCTGGGGCCTCAGCGGCCGTTCACGGTGGTTGTTCTTGACGGTGCTCGGCGAAGGTTTAGCTCTGTTGATCTTCTCTCAGATGACGAACGTAGGCTGGGCCATCGCCGCGCTGCTGCTGGTCGGCCTGTTCGTCAAGATGTCGAACGGTGCGGTCTACGCCGTAGTCCCCTTCGTGAATGCCAAGGCCCTGGGTTCCGTAGCCGGTATCGTCGGAGCAGGCGGCAACCTGGGAGCGGTCGCCGCGGGGTTCCTCTTCAAGAGCGGTATCCCGTGGAATACGACCTTCTGGATTCTCGGCCTGGTGGTCACTGCGTGTGCCACGTTGGCGACAACGCTCACTTGGGGTGTCGTCGTGGCGACTGAAGAACAGCCAGCCACAGATAAGGCGACGATTCCGTTGGTGATGGCGACGGCCGATTAAACTTAGGCCAGCGATTCAAGAGAAGCATTTAGGAGAGCCCGGCGGCGTAAGCCCCGGGATTCTTCTTCGTCGTGGGATAGGCTTCCAGCCTGTCATTTGTCACCTAAAGTTACAAACCCGAAGTCCATTCATTCTACGATTCCGTTTTGATCGCCACAGACTCATGGTTTAGAGTATTGTCGCTCCGCGATTGACAGGCAGGATGCCTATCCCACGACGAAGAATCCGGGGGCTTACGCCGCCCGGCTCACCGAGGATCATAATTGGCTCTACTTCAATGTTTGGACCCCACCTTCCTCAATCAACGCCCCAACCGTCGCCTCGAACGCCACGGTCGCCTCCGCGATATCCTGCTCAGTATGAGCACTCGACAACAAACCTCCGGTGCCGCTCATGATGTCGACTCCGCGTAGCCGCAAATGGCGTTGATATTGCGTTAGTAACGCCCCCGGCAGGCCTTTCAATAGCTTGGCATCGCGGGTCTGCAGGTCTCGACGGCTGCTCGCCTGGGCGATGCGGTCGGGGTTGGTCTCGAAATAGACGTGGAAGATCGAGGCGTCTCCGTAGACATAACCGGCAACCCCGAGCCGCTCAAGAACATCATCCCACGAGCGCCGCAGAAGATCGGCCATTCGATTCGCCTGGTGGATCGGTTGGTGCGTCGAGACGCGTCGCAGGACAGTGATACCTGCCGCTGCCGAGGGGGGCGAGGCATTAAAGGTACCGAAGTGCAGGACGCGCTCGTGACGATCGTGGTGTGCATCACCGGTGATATCAAACAACCTCATGATCTCGGCCCGGCCAGCGACTGCGCCCCCTGGCAGCCCGCCCGCGATGATTTTCGCGAAACAGGTCAGATCGGGTGTGACGCCGGTGAGTTCCTGGATGCCGCCCGGACTGAATCGGAAGCCGCTGACCACTTCATCGAATATCAGGACGACGCCGTGCTGCGCGGTCAGCTCACGCAAGCCGCGCAGGAATTCAGTCTCAATCGGGACCCGACCCCACGACGCACCAGTCGGTTCTAGTATGGCCGCGGCGATGCCCGGATCCGACTTCAACACTTCGGCGACACGATTCAGGTCACCATCGGGAATCAGCACCAGATTCTCGCGAACCTGCGGCGGCACTCCGCAGGAACCATCCGCGTCAAACGGCGGATGGAAGCCGTGCACGACATCATCATGCCAGCCGTGAAAGTGCCCCTCAAACCGGAGAATTTTGTTCCGGCGGGTATGCGCCCGTGACAGTCGCAACGCCAGCGCGCTGGCCTCAGTCCCCGAGTTCACAAATCGGACCCGTTCCGCACACGGTACGAGCTTTGTGATCCACTCAGCCCATTCGATTTGCAGTGGATGGTCGTTGCCGAAGTGGCTGCCGTTCGCCACAGCGCGACCAATGGCTTCGACCGTCTCGGGATCGGCATGCCCCAGCAACATCCCTCCATTGCCGAGCAGAAAATCGATGTACTCGTTGCCATCGACGTCCCATTTGCGAGCTCCACGCGCTCGGGTGATATACATCGGCACGGGGGAGAAATTCCGGAGGTCGTGGCCCACACCACCGGCTAGCACCTGCTTCGCACGCTGGAAGTGCTCTAGACTTTTGGAGCGTTTAGCCGAATACGCCTGGATGAGATCGTCGGGAGTTTTCATTGCAGTTTCCGAATGTATTTGCAGCTCAGGTGAGCCGGGTGGCGTAAGCCCCCGGATTCCGTGGGATAGGCATCCTGCCTGTCATTTGTCACCTTAAGTGACAAACCCGAAGTCCATTCATGTTACGATCCCCACTTCGATTGCCGTAGACTCGTGGCCCACCGCTTTGTCGCTTCGCGATTGACAGGCAGGATGCCTATCCCACGACGAAGAATCAGTTCCGCCCACCGCACGCGGCAATCGTCTGTCCGGTAATAAAACTCGATTCATCCGACAACAGAAATCGCACGACCGAAGCCATCTCTTCTGGCTGAGCGATCCGTCCCATCGGCGTGATGCCGATCAGCTTGTCGATCAACCCCGGATTTGCCGACTTCGACAATTCGGTCTCCGTCAATCCGGGCGCGACGCAGTTCACTCGGACGTTATGCGGGGCAAAGGCTTCGGCACAGTGTCGCGTGAATGCAATCACCGCGGCCTTGGCGGTGGCGTAGTGAATCATGTCCTTCTTCTTCACCAGGCCGGCCAGCGACGCCACATTCACGATACGCCCGAATTTGCGTTCGATCATTTCACCTTTCACGGCCCAGGTCGTTAAGAACGTACCATCCAGGTTGACGTCGAGCATCCGTTTCCAACTGGCGAAGGTGACCTCAGTATGCGGCACGGTTTCCGCGATACCCGCGTTATTCACGAGTAATTCGATCGGCCCGAGTTCCTCGCGAACTTGTGCCATCATACGATCGACGTCCGATTCCGAGGCAACATCCGCCTGCACGATCATCCCCTGGCCGCCAGCGGCTTCGATCAGCTTTAACGTATCAC
>JAQGHS010000251.1 GCA_028291605.1 Planctomycetaceae bacterium
CCCGCCGATCTCGAGCATATCTCCAAGGGTGAGCTACGGGTGACGGTCAATGAAGACGGCAAGACGCGGATCAAAGATCGCTATCTGGTCTCGTCACCGCTGTCGGGGCAGTTGCTGCGCGTCGAACTGGAACCGGGCGACAGCGTCACGGCCATGAAGACCGTGGTGGCTCAGTTGCAGCCCGACGCGCCGAACAATCTGGATGCCCGGACGCTGGCTCAAGCGGAGGCCAAATTCAAAATGTCCGAGCTCACCTTACAGAAGGCGAGTCTGACGGAACAGACGGCTCAGAAGGCGATGCTCAATGCCGAGAAGCATTTGGCCCGGACCCAAAAGCTCAGGAGTATCAAGTCGGCTACGGAAGAAGAGCTGGAGAACGCGGAGCTGGATGATTCCCGACGACGGGAAGAGTACAACGCATCCAAGCTGGCAGTCGACATCGCGCGCTTTGAGATGGAATGGGCTCGGTTGGCCATGTGGCAGGTCAAGCCACCGACGGGGAAAGAGGACTCGGCCCAAGCCAATCCGGATGCCAAGCAAAACTATGAAATCTTCGCCCCTATCTCGGGCAAGGTATTACGCAAGTTGAAGGAAAGTGCGACCCCCATTACGGCAGGCACGGCCATCGTGGAAGTCGGCGACCCGCAGCGATTAGAGATGGAAATCGACGTTCTTTCCAGCGATGCCGTACAGATTCCTCCTCAGGCCAAGGTGATCGTCAAAGAGTGGGGTGGCGAGCAACCACTGCACGGAATTGTCCGGGTGGTTGAGCCTGCGGCCTTTACCAAAGTTTCCGCTTTAGGCGTGGAAGAACAACGCGTCTACGTGATCGTCGATCTGATTGATCCGCCAGAAAAACGAGCGACTCTGGGGGATGCCTACCGGATCGAAGCGGAGATCATCCTGTGGGAGAACGACAACGTCTTGAAGGTCCCGACCAGTGCCCTGTTCCGTAAAGGAAGCCAATGGTCAGTCTTCAAAGTCGTCGACGGCCGAGCCCGCCAGCAATCCGTTGAGATTGGACATCGCAACGGACTGGAGGCGGAAGTGCTCAAAGGGTTAAGCGATCAGGACACCGTGATAGTGCACCCAAGCGACCGCATCGCGGACGGGGTGCAGGTATCAGTCCGAACGGAGACCAAGTAGAGATGGGTAGCCCAGGTTCTTGAACCTGGGTGAGCGAAGCGAACAAGAGGCTGAGGCTCATTGGACGATCGACGTACAAGATCGCCTATAAATCGCTTCGCTCCCACGGGTTCGAGGACCTGTGCCACCCATCACGGCGTGCTCTTTGATAATTGACTACTTCTTGGCGTTCAATGCTTCTCGGACGCGCTCCAGCAAGGCTTTGGTCAGCTTGACTCCCTGGTATTCATCCAGCTTGCCACCTTCGTACTCAATCCCGACATAGCCGTGGTAACCGGCCGCGAGGACGATCTTCATCATCTTCTCGAAGTCGGTGTGAGTTTCGTTCCCCTTGTCGTCGAAGTCGTGAGACTTCGCACTGACGGCCTTGGCAAACGGCATCAGTTCAGTGACGCCCTTATAGCGATCGTAGATCTCGCCATCCTTGATGCGGAAGTTGCCGAAGTCGGGCAGCGTGCCGCAGCGAGGATGGTTGGCCTTCTTGATAGTCGCGGCCAGCCACTCGCCGTTGGACGACAATCCGCCGTGATTTTCGACGATCACGTTGATCTTGTGCGTATCGCCGAACTCAGAGAGCTTGTGCAGGCCATCTGCAGCGCGTGTGACTTGTTCTTCGTACGTCCCACCGCTGGCGGCGTTGACACGGATGGAATGACAGCCCAGGAACGCCGCCGCTTCGACCCACTTGTAGTGGTTTTCGACAGCCTGCTTCCGCTTGGCTTCATCGGCGTCACCGAGGGCTCCTTCGCCGTCGATCATGATCAGCAGACTCTTGACCCCGTTGTCGGCAGCCCGCTGCTTCATCTCACCGAGGTACTTCTGGTCCTTGGCCTTGTCCTTGAAGAACTGGTTGACGTATTCGATGGCGTCGATGCCGAACTCGGTTTTGGCCGTCTTGGCGAAGTCCAAGTTGTCGAGTTTCTTGGCGAAGAAGGTGCGGTGCAGCGACCATTGGGCGATGGAGATCTTGAAGAGGGGTTCGTCGGCAGCGAAGGCAGATTGACCGAGTAATCCCACCAGGCCCATGCCAGCGGCGAATTGGGCGGACTGTTTCAGGAATTCACGACGGGACGCTGTGTGGAGCATGCGAGGCCTCTGTAGAAGTGTGTCTCTGGGGATCGATCGAGATGCCGACCGTCACGCGGATTATAGGTATGTCGGAATTGTGCCCGCAACTGGCAAGGCTGATCACGGATTGACTTTGCCGTAGCCACGCTCGCCAGAGTGTGGGCGAGTGACGTTTAAACCCACGCTCTAGGCGAGCGTGGCTACAGCGTTTTTCATTTTGTGGCTGTCAGAGCTTCCGATGCCTTCAACTCGGCCTCGATCCTCTTCGCAATCCGAGCATGTCCCGAGGCATTGGGATGGGCGTCGTAAGGGCTGACGGCAAAGTCGATCCAGCGACCGTCGAAGTCGTCGAGCGTCTGATAACTGTGAAAACCCAAGGCCTTCGCACGTGATGCCACCTGTTCCATCACTTCGCGACCGGCATCCGCATCTCGGGTAAAGATTGGCAACACGACCAGCTCGCACGGAATCTTTCGCTGACGGCACCATGCTTCAATCGACTTCAATGACGAAGCCACTGCCAGCCAGCTTGGTGAGTCGGGCTGATGTCGTTGTTGAACGAGTTTCCAATATTCCGACATCGCGCCACGTCGCATTCGAAACAGGCGGTAGCATAAGTAGGAATGCAAGCGGGTTTGCAGCCAGATTTCCAAGCGGCTGGGCTGAGCAGAGAGATGCTTCTGGCCTTCGACATCATTCAGGACATAGGCCACGATCACGACATCAGGCTCGATTTCCGCGCCATGACGATTTAGAAATCTGGCTTCATCCTGAGTATTCCAACCGCACTGGCCTCCGGCAATGACGTGGGCCTCCGGCCGGGTTTTCTGCAAGGTGGACTGGAGCACCGAGCAGAACCGCTCGTGGCGCGCCACGCCCGCTCCTTCGACGTAGGAATCGCCTAATACGAGGATCCGAGGCCGGCCCGTCTGGGGACCGATGTACTTGTCATTCAATCCGAATGAGTTGCGTCGTGCGTAACGATCTGGCCAGACGAAGTTCGCTCCAGGGTAGTTGGTGGACGAGTTGCTTAGCGGAGGGAGTGCACGGGCCACTGCTTCCGCCGCTAGTAATAACATCACAACCGACAAGCAGAATTCAAGACCGCCTAGCCCACCGTCGAGCCGACCGCGCGTTGATGGTTGTCCGTGAGCAATCCGTGCTAATTGCCAGAGACGAAACCGGCGAACGAAGAACGAAACGACCAGCCAGACTCCCATCAATCCATAGAAGACCCGGACCCCGTTCGTTCGTACATCGAGAGCATTCACCCACAACATCCCGGCGATCAGCGTCACCGCCACCAGGTTGTAAATGACCGGCCAGAGACGTTCCTGTCGCCACAACTGGGGAGCGTCACTTGGAGCGTCATCGGGCTGGTCGGGGGACATCGATCGCGGGCTTTCAAATTGTGCGAGGATCGCGATTTAACAAGAGGAGTAATCGGAGAGAACAAGAGCATGATTGGCTCTCGACACCTGAATGTGGCGAAACCTCTTGGTCGCTGCGCGCTCCCGGATTCAAGAATCCGGGCTACCCGCTTCGCGGTTTACCCTTATGCGTTAGAGCTCTTCCAGCTTACCACCAGTCACCTGTTGTGATGAATACTGCGCGATATCCAACCGTTCTAAGGCCGAGATGGGTAAGGTGGTGACACCATCACGGACCACCATCACCTTGACATGGCAACCTGCCTCCTGAGCTGCTTGAACAAGCTGCCGCCTGCGGTCGTCCCAGTCCAGGAAGACGCACACGACGGTCGAGATCTGCCCCAATTCGTTGATGAGCGCTGGCCCCAGGGTGTCAAACGGATTCGTCCGACAACGGCCCACGCAGGCCAGGATTTCCAGGACATTCTCCAAATGAGCGGTGTGACGTCCGGCTCGAAAGATATGCAGCTCCGGACCTGCGGCGAACAGGTCGATGATGTATTCGCCACGAGCCAACGCATCGGCCACGCTGGCCGCCATACTTACTGCCGCTTCGAAACCCGGATAGCCCGTGCGCGGTGCGAGGCTGCGGGTGGCCACATAGGTATCGAGTACCAGTGCAATGCGACAGTAGTATTCTTCCTGGTACTCCTTGACGACCGGCCGGGCCAGGCGGCCCCACGATCGAAAATCAATTCGCCGCAGAGAATCGCCCGGTTGGTAGTCGCGGTTACCAATGTATTCGGGTGATTCACCGATGTTCGAGGTTAAGGAGATTCCGCCCGGTTGATAGCGGTTGCCGACATCCAGCCGAATCGTCGTGATGGGATGAAATCGCGGGAGGACCAGGATTGCGGTGCTGTGTTGGATGCCAATTTGATTGCGGTTTAGATTGAAGGGAAACGTGGTAAAGACGCGGACGGGCGGCAGCACATACGGGCCGCGGCAGAGGGGCGTTAAGGCGACGGGAATGACAGCCGTTTCACCCAAGCCCAGCGATGGCACCATCAACGGAGTCTTGTGGACTTCCCAATTACGCGGCGGCAGGAAACAACCCGCAGACAAGTCGTACAGCGGCAGTCCGCCGATGTTGCGAATGGTGAATTGGCCGGTGATTGTGGTGCCCGCGGTCGCCTTCTCAGGAAAGCCGCCGGTGATTTCCAGCTTGCCCCAGCGAAAAAGGGAACCGACCGTCGACGTCACCAGAATCAGCGCCAACAGGGCGACAAAAATCTGATACATGGGAACGTCAACCGAGACCGCTCCAATGAGAAAAGCCAGCGAAAATCCCGCGATCAGGACCTTACCACCCGTGGTGAAAGGATAGAGCCAAACACCAAACAGCATGGCTCGCCAGAGGGGGGAACGTTGCCGCGAAAGAAATCGGAACCGCTGATCGCCGGAAAAGAACTGTTCGTCTAGCTGCAATCGGCCGTAACTTCGACCCGTGAAGAGCGCCCTGAAATAGGCTCGAACAGTTCGCAGAAATTGCATCGTGGGTCCGCTGTGTAGAAACCATCAAAACTTGGTGATGATGGTCTACGGTATCACAGTCGGAAGATGAAAACACCCCAGAATGCGGACGGCGTCGGGCCTACGATTTTTCGATTTTGGCCGATGAAAGTCCGGCTCCGAGAGACGCTCGAATGCAGCCAAATTCGAAAACTCGTACGCCCGACCCCTGCTCACACTATGGCTGAACTCGTTTCTTGACGGTTGCCCGGGCTGGTGCTTCATCGTCGTCCGGCAACTGGGCGGTACGTTGAATCTGAGGTTTGGTTCCCAGTGTCTTACTTCCCGCGGGTTGGAGTGACGTCGTTCTCTTACCTGCCGCAGGAGGAATCGCTAGTTGCTGACCGGCGGGCGCATTGGCATTTACCGGAGCGATCAACTTCTTCAATCCCCGCAGATCCGGCCTTAAGGGGTCTCCTACGATCCACTGTCTCCAGTTTTGGGCATTGATGCTCATCCCCTTCTGATTAAAAATGTAGACGTCTTCTTTGTTCCCTGTCGTGTCATATAACTTGACAGCGGTCGGCAGGAAATTCGAGCGGTCAAGCCTGACTTCGGCCAGTCGATAGTTGGCCAAATCTTGCTGCATCAGAGGCGTTACTTTAAGGCACACGACCTTGTCAGTGGTCTTCTCGTTGTTGAGTTCGATGTAATATCGCTGCTTGGCCTCAATGGCTTTCATGCCAAACAGGAATGGCAATGGCGAGTTCCGGATGTTTTGGCCGCGGTCCTCTTCGGGAATGGAAACTTCCTCATATTGCCCGGCTTTGTCATCGATCTTCAGGATTCGAATGCCATCACAGACCCACCGTTCATCCGGACCAGGCTTTTGAGGAAACAGCCGGCCTTTCTTGCCTTCTGCTGATGCTGAACCCTTTTGGTGAAAGGATCCCATGTCAGGAAACTTAAAACAGTATTTGCCTTCGGAGACTTGCTCGACAGCGAATACCTTATCGTAGGTGATCCGAATAAAAGTGCCTTCAAGTCGCTTGATCTGCGCTGACTTCTGTTCCCACTCAACCAGAATGTCTTCCATCTCTGGACTGAGCTTCGGGATTCGCATCGGTTGAGCTTGCGGGAGCGGCTGACGAGCGTCGGCCGGTGTCTGACGTTGTCTGGCCGGCGCGGCGCCGGGGACACCAGCCGTCTTGGTTGCAGGACCGAGTGTCGCCCTGCCCCGCGGTTGGGTTTGCTGGCCCGAGACAGACTTCTTGGAACTTCCAGGAGAAGTTTGAGCGTGCAAGTCTGCACAACACATCCCGATCACGCAGGACGTGAATGCCGCCAGCCACATGGATTTGTTGAGTAAGGGCATCTGCGCCAGAATCCTTTCCGTACGACAGATGAAGTCTGTGAAGGGTAAAAATCGCACGATCACGCCGATCTCCGCCGACGCTTGCCGTGTTGTAACTGCCGAATCTGCAGCCGTTTGTGACTCAGTTGTATGAGTGTGGGCCGGGATTCTAGCAACTACCTCAAATCACAGCTATAGCGTTTTTCTGCGGCAAATGCTGGTTGATTCAAGGGTTATGTAAGAATGACATTGGCTTTGTCATATTTTCAATCAGGCGGACGTCGTTTCGGCAACCGGTGCTTGTTTCTTCCGGCTGCACAGCTCGCAAACTTGAGGAAAAAACTGCTGGTCGTTTAACTTTGGTCACCTTGCCGGACCGTCGGGACCGAATTCTTGGTCAAAGTTGGCGTCTGATTTCGGAATTCCGTCAAGTCTCAAATTAAGTTGATCTTGTCTTCCGGAGATGGGGCCATTCACTGCCTTACATTTCCGGTCGGGCGACTTCCTGTACATCGCGGCACTCTGGTTTTGCAATTTCCGTTCCGGCAAACATTGCGGGGTCGATTGCGGTAGCGTTGTCGCAATAGAAGGTCCCTTTCGTCCCTCTAGTCCTTTCTGTCCTTTTATTTCCAAAGGACGGAAAGGACAGAAAGTACGGAAGCTGCCGCAAAGGTGGCTTGGTACATAGCTACTGGTGACATCAAGGGGCAAAATGTGCGACAATCTGGCGAGTGTGACGACCGGGTAAAGGGCACCTACTGATTGCGGTCTGCAGCGGAAATGAATGGCAACAGTCCATGTTTGATGATTTCGAAGAAATGCGCCGGCTGCATTACGCGTGGGATTCGATTCGAATCGTCCGGTCGGTGCAGTTCACGCTGTTCACGTTCGGCGAGTCCGTCCTGGAGTATCTGCTGGTCACGGAGGGCGAAGCTCCCGAGCGCATGGTCAAGATTCGCAAGGGCGAGGTCAAAGTGACCCGGCCGCTCATCATTCGTCCCGATGGTGATGGCCCGGAGTTTCACAATTTCTTCGAGGAGATGCAGGATGAACGGGCGATCGAATTCCTGATTTCCCGAACTGCGGCCTTTTCCAATCTGCGGTTCACCAACGCCAGTGGTCCGGAACGAATCGTCAGCGATCAGATTGAGGAAGCGGTGGCCAAGCTGCAGCGGCAGTTGGATGGCGAGGACGAAGACCGCGTGGCGATCATCACCGCGCCGGCTGCTCTGGCAGGATTAGCCATTCTGAAGTATACGACTGATCGGGTGGTCCAGAGCGCCCCGGGAAATGTGCAGGAACTGCGTGAACGCGGGCTCCTGTGATTACTATTTACTCGGACGTCCGCAGAAAAAACGCATCCCATGTGATTCGACTTCTTGAAGGCACACATGAATCAGCAGCCATACGCTGTGCCTCCTAAATGGTGGGCCCCTAAGCTCCGCCCTTTCTGGGTGCGGCTGTTGCGTCAGAATCGGCTGCGGCGGCTGAAGCGCTTGCAACGCATTACGCAAATTGAAGTCAGCGGCATTGAGCCAGTGCAAGCGGCAATCGCGAGCGGAGCGGGCTTACTGATCACACCCAATCACTCGTTTCATTTCGATGCCTACGTCCTGTTCGAAGCATCGGCTCGGGTGAAGCGACCGTTCTATTACGTGGCCTCCTGGCAGCTGTTTGCGAAAAGTGGTCCCATCGAGCGTTGGATGCTGCAGTCGCACGGAGTCTTCAGTATTGATCGCGAGACGAGCGACCTGCGTGCGATCAAGAAAGCGGTGGACATTATCAAGTCGAGTCCGCATCCGCTGGTGGTTTTTCCTGAAGGCGAGATCTATCACACCAACGATCGCGTAACGCCGTTTCGAGATGGCCCGGCTGCCATGGCGATTTCCGCCGCCAAACGTGCTGACCGACCGATTATGGTTGTTCCCACAGCGGTGAAGGCCTGGTATCAAAGCGATCCCGAGCCTCAACTGTTAAAGGTTATCGAAGTCATCGAGACCCGTTTCAATTGGCGGGCGCGCCCCCATTTGTCGGTGCAGGATCGCGTCTATCGGATCGCGAACGCCATTCTGTCGTTGAAGGAATTGGAATACCTCGGTGCCGCGCAGCTAGGGTCGCTCGTGTCCCGTTTGCAGGCGCTGGCCGAGATCATCCTAGTCCGAATCGAAGACGGGGCGGGGATCACGCCTAAAGTCAGTGTCATCCCTGAACGGGTGAAGAACGCTCGCTATCATCATATCCAACTGCTGCGATCAACGGAGTTATCTCACGCAGAACGTGCTCGACTCTCAACCGAGATGGATGACCTGTTTTTTGTCGTCCAGCTCTTCAGTTATCCTGGAGACTATGCGGCCAACCAACCGACGCTCGAGCGGCTGGCGGAAATTATTGACAAGTTTGAAGAGGATATTCTCGGGCTGACCTATCCCACGATTAAGGGGGATCGTCGGGTCGAACTGAGGTTCGGGGCTCCGATCCCTGTGGCACCCTACATCTCACAGGCGGACGGAGCTCATCTGCTCACGAAAGAGATGGAAAAACGTGTGCAGGGTTTGTTAAATGACCTTAATCGGAGTGGTCAGGATTGATGTAGCAGAACTCGCCGGAGTTCTGGCCGCATTTGGAAATCGCCTCGAAGTCCGACGACTTCGGCTACAGCAGAAACGGATCTCAGAGAGCAATCATGCAGGACTTTGAAAAGCTCGGCGTCTTTTACTTCGGGAAAGTTTACGATCAGGATAAGCGTACGGTGACCGAGGACCTTGTGCTCTACGACGCCAAAGATCTGACCACACACGCTGTCTGTGTGGGCATGACAGGCAGCGGCAAGACCGGACTCTGCTTGTCTCTCTTAGAAGAGGCAGCGATTGACGGCATTCCGTCCATCTGCATCGACCCCAAAGGGGATCTGGGAAATCTGCTGCTGGCTTTTCCCGAATTGAAGCCAACTGATTTTCAGCCGTGGATCGATACCGCGGAGGCGACCCGTCAAGGTCTCAGCGCGGAAGAGTTCGCTCAGAAAACGGCGGAGACCTGGCGTGCGGGTCTGAAAGAATGGGGGCAGGATGGGGCGCGCATTCAACGCTTTAAAGATGCCGTCGATATCTCGATCTACACGCCGGCCAGTAATGCGGGCATTCCGCTGACAGTCTTGCGGACGTTTACCGCACCTTCTGCCGCAACCCTGCAAAATAACGAAGCCATGCGGGAGCGTGTTTCCGCGGCTGCCGCTGGCGTCCTGGCATTGATTGGGATTGATTTCGATCCACTCCAAAGCCGCGAGCATATCCTCTTATCGAACCTGCTCGATCGCGCCTGGCGTGCGGGCAAGGACGTGGACATTCCCGGCTTAATCCGGTCCATTCAGACTCCGCCGTTCGACAAGATTGGCATCTTGGATCTAGAAAGCTTTTATCCGGCCAAGGCCCGTTTTGGGCTGGCGATGAGCCTTAACAATCTCCTGGCATCGCCCGGTTTTGCAGCCTGGATGGAAGGCGAACCGCTCGACATTCAAAAGTTGATGTATACCGCGGCGGGCAAGCCTCGGATGTCTATCATTTCGATCGCCCATCTCTCCGATTCCGAGCGAATGTTCTTCGTCACCATTTTGCTCAACGAGATGGTCGCCTGGATGCGGAATCAGTCTGGCACGACCAGCTTGCGAGCCTTGCTTTATATGGATGAGGTCTTCGGATATTTCCCGCCGACGGCCAATCCCCCTTCCAAGACGCCGATGTTGACGTTACTCAAACAAGCGCGGGCGTTTGGTCTGGGTGTCGTCCTGGCGACTCAGAACCCGGTTGATCTGGACTACAAGGGGTTGTCCAATGCGGGAACGTGGTTCCTCGGACGACTGCAGACGGAACGGGACAAAATGCGAGTCCTCGAGGGTCTGGAAGGTGCGTCGGCTGCAGCGGGAGCTCAGTTTGATCGGCAGCGGATGGAACGCATTCTGGCGGGCTTGGGCAATCGCGTCTTTCTGATGAACAACGTCCACGAAGACCAGCCGGTCGTCTTTCAGTCCCGCTGGGCATTGTCCTATCTGCGCGGCCCCATCAATCGCGAGCAAATCAGTACCCTGATGCAGGCCAAGAAAAACGCCGGACACGCCCCGTCAGCGGATGCGGTGTCTCCGAGCGCCATGATGGGTGATTCGCCGGGCGAGGCCAGACCGATGATCGCTCCAGGGATTGAGGAAGTCTTCTTGCCCTGTGGATCTGCCGTACAGCCCAATTCCAAAGTGCTGCATCGTCCGGGGCTGCTGGGGGCGGCCCGAGTCCATTTCGCACAGGCCAGTACGGGG
>JAQGHS010000265.1 GCA_028291605.1 Planctomycetaceae bacterium
ATTTAGCCACAGAATGACACAGAAGAAACACAGAAAGGGACAGCTTCCATTTCGTGACTTCTGTGTTCTTCTGTGTTCTTCTGTGTTCTTCTGTGGCAAAAAAGCCGGGGGCCGGTGACCAACAGGCATCTTGCACCGGCGCTTTTCCAGCGTTTTCTATCAACACCTGCAATCCGTTAAAGTCAGAGAATTTCAAGAAGACTTTAAGGCGACTCTCAACGCCGATTCGTGGTCGTCTCGTCATTCCACGTCAACCTATGAAGATACGACGGCCGGGGCGGCCATCCTACGGTCGCGATTGGTCGCGTTGCCGTCAATAAAAAAATCTCGCCGACCCTAAACTGTGTCCACCCCGGAACACGGCTTAAGATCGGCGAGTAAGTTGATCCACAACAAGGCCCAATCCTGCCGGCCCTCAAGTGGCACCAGCAGGATTGTTGTGGCGTTCAATCAGTGTCTCGCTGACTATGAGATTTTGCGGATGGACAACTGACCCAGGCCGACGCTGCCGCTGACACCGCTGACCTTCACGTAGAGGACCGTACTCACAGTCAGACCGTCCAGCACGAGTCGGCTGTTCTTGATCCCCGATGAGTAGTCATCATTCGTATCGATCAGGACTCCGGCAGACGTGTAAACCGAAATCGTCGGATCGAGCGTGCCGGGATTCCTCTTGGTGAAGTCGAACTGGTACGTCCCGGCCTTCGTCAACGTGATCTTGTAGTAGTCGAGGTCGGTGGTCGTATTGATGACGACGTCCGCGGAGAACACACCCAGCGATGTTCCTGTCAAGGTCTTCGCCGTGCCGGTCGTATCACCCACATTGTCCATCACATCTTTCATGCTCAGCGTGTACTCGCCCTTGAACGCGTTCGCATACGAGCTGACCCGCACGAAGTAGGTCCCTGAAGCCAGGACTGTGGAGAACTGGCTCATAAAGTCGGTTGTGCTATTATCGTCCGATGTGAAGAGGACGGTCGTGCCGTTCGAGGCCAGCAATTCCAGCTTGGAATCCAACAGTTGCGACGACGCCAGGTTGTTCGTCAACGTAAACGTCGCAAAGCCACTGGTGGCCGCGACCACCTTGAACACGTCAACATCGCCGTATTGCGTGAGCTTACCCTTAAAGGTGAAGGACGTGGCGGTCGAGGTGATATTAAACAACCGGTTCGTCGTGCCGACGGTATCCGCAGTATCGATGTAATCATCGACCGCAGTCACCGTGGGATGCGTCCGGCTGATAATATTATCGATCCAGCCCGCATACAGATCGACGCGGGTGTTGTAGGCCAGGTCACCGATCTTCTGCGTGGACGTCGAGTGCCCCGCGGCGATGCCGACAACCGTATAAACACCAGAGACATTCTTTAGAATGGGACTGCCGTTATCACCCGCGGCCGTGGTCCCCTCGGAGTTGTTGTCCAGTTTCCACGCCAGGATCGAAGGCGATACTCGCTCAAGCTTGGTCGTGGCTGTTTGCTTAGTTCCATAGGTACCGGCAGTCGCGCCGGTGGTACCCGTACCCGTCAACCCAAAGCCGACCAGCGTCACCGTGGAGTTGACGGTGGGTTTGGTGTATGTGTAAGCGAGCGGCGTGATCGTACCTGGCACTGCGGCAGTGATATGCCACAGCGCGAGATCCTGCTTCAGCTCGATGCTGGTGGAGTTGTACTTGGGATAGATCACAATGCTATCGACGGTGTAGGTCACGCCACCGAGGATCACGGTGGCTGCACCGCCGGTCGTCGTGAGTCCCTGCGACGCGGTGGCCGAGGTCAGCACCCACTGCGTGGCGATCAGGCTGCCGGTGCTCCCGACGGCAGTTCCGCCGGTCGGGGTGTAGGTCAACTGACCGACCGCGGTGAAACTCGAAGTGGTCGTGCCATTGATGATTCGCGGGACGCCGGCATGGTCGCTCACGCCATTTGCGGCGGACAACAGTTCCCGAGGCTCCAGACCTTCGATTGCCGTGCAGCAATGACGGCTCTGAGCAACACGGCGTTTCTTGCCGTTGTGCAGACTTCGCAACAGACTCGGAATGGCGTGTGGCAGGTTGAACAGAACATTGAACATTTTGGAAACCTTGAAAGTAGTTGATGTGGCTTAATTGCCACGGCCCCAGCAAATGAGCTGCGAAAAACGATAAAAAGTGTTGATTGTCATCGCCGCCAGACTTGTCAGTCTGCCGTTCTAAGCAATCACGGCGTCAAGCCGACCAAATCATTGAGTACTTGACGCATGACGTCTTATCGGGAGGGAAATAGAGTTCCGTGCCACACCGCGGTCCCGATATTTCATCGCTTTGTCAGTAGTCTCAAAAAGAATCTAGGTCACAAATGGCAGCATGCATAAAAGACACACAAGAATTTTCCAAAATTCCGCAAAAATGCGCTGGACAGCGTTGGAAGTTCAGATTCATTGTCTTTGATGGAGCTACTTGTAGGACGGCCGGGGCGGCCATCCTACGAAGTCTCTAGTGTCTCTTGACGTATCGATCTTGCTGCATGCGTTTGGAACAAGTATGCTGGGGGCCAGTCGACACTTCTTCAAATGTGTACATCATCCAACTGCTTTGACTGATGAGTCTTTCCATGCTGAATCTCCTCTCTACCGACAGCAGGGGTATCGATCGCCGCGAGTTCTTGCGGATTGGATCGCTGGCTGCCGGCGGGGTGACTCTGGCTGATGTCTGTCGGCAGCGGGCCCTGGGGCAGGAGGCTCGCAATGACACGGCCGTCATTCAGGTCTTCCTGTGCGGTGGTCCCAGTCAACATGACACGTTTGATCCCAAGCCACTGGCTCCGGCGGAATGCCGTCCGTTTGATTCCATCGAGACCAGGATGCCGGGGGTGCGCGTCACGGAATTCTTCCCGCGGCTGGCGGCGATCTTCGATGAGTTCTCCGTGGTTCGCGGGGTGCATCATGAGGATGGCAGTCACAATCACGCGGTCCATTGGCTGCAGACGGGGCGCTATCCGAATAATCTCGTGTACGGGCAGAATCAGTATCCGGCCTCGGGGGCGATGATCGCCCGTTATCGCGGAGCCAATACCCGCGGAATGCCGCCGAATGTGGCGATCCCCAATGGGTTCTACTACAGCACCGCTTCCTATCTGGGAGCTCGCTATGACCCGATGGAAATCCCGGACCCCAATCAGCCAGACTTCGCGGTGCCCAATCTCAATCTGATTGATGGCATCACCTCCAACCGTTTGGATGATCGGCTGCAGATGCTGCGGGGCCTGGACCGGATTCGGCGGGATATCGACACTCACGGTCAGTTCGCGGCGATGGATGGCTTTCAGGCTGCGGCCTACGACATGCTTTCCGGACCGGCAGTCCGGCGGGCGTTTGACATCAACGCCGAGGATCCTCGGTTGCGCGATCGCTATGGGCGTACGCGGGTCGGCCAGGGATGCCTGCTGGCCCGTCGGTTGGTCGAGGCGGGCGTGACCTTCGTCAATGTTAAGGACTACGAGTTCTTTGAATGGGATCTGCACGGCACCGTCGGCGGACCCGGCATTGTGGGAACGAAAACCAAGGGCCCGCACCTCGACATGGCGTTGTCGAGCCTGATTCTGGATCTCAGAGAGCGTGGCCTGATCAACCGCGTCCTGGTACAGGTCTTCGGCGAGTTCGGCCGAACTCCCAACGTCAATACGACTGCTGGCCGCGATCACTGGGGCAATGTCTTCACAGCCCTGTTTGCCGGCGGTGGGTTACGGCACGGGCAGGTGATTGGCTCCAGCGATGCGAAGGGGGCCCTGCCCCTGGATCGTCCACTCGGTCCGACTGATTTGCTGGCGACGATGTACCGCTTCCTGGGGATGTCGACCGACCTCTCACCGATCGATTACGCCGGCCGACCGATGCCCCTGTTGCCCAACGGCGAACCCATTCGCGAGATGTTTGGCTGAGAGGCCGAATCGCCGGGGCGTGTTTGTCCGAGTTAGAAGAATTCGGAATAAGCTCACGCCAAGGCGCAAAGTTCTGAAATGATCATCGAGGCACCTGTTGACACCCCCTGTGCGGGAGTGTTGAATTCGCCTTCTTGGATTAGGAGGCAGCATGAGTTCTTCTCCCGCCGGCGGTCCCGCTTCAGCCCGTCCGGCGCCCCGGTCTGAGCCCTCCTTCACGATCGACGGCTCGCGGCAGTTTTCCACTTGGCTGGCCGAACAGCGGATCAGCCTGGCCTTCACCACGTATCAGGCCGGCAAAGTGTTCTTTGTCGGCAGTCAGCCATCGGGTCGGATCGGCGTCTTCGAACGGACCTTCAATCGCGCGATGGGCTTGTGCGGCAACGAGCAGACGATCTGGCTCAGTACTGCGTTTCAGATCTGGCGGTTCGAGAACGTGCTGGAGACGGGTGCGACTGACGGAGACTTTGATCGGCTGTATGTCCCGCGCGGCTGTCACGTCACCGGCGACATTGATGTGCATGACATCGGGCTGAACCCAGAAGGCCAGCCGGTCTTCGTCAACACGCTCTTCAGTTGCCTGGCGACGGTGAGTGACAAGTACAGCTTCGAACCAGTCTGGCAGCCGCGGTGGATCAGCAAGCTGGCGGCCGAGGACCGTTGCCATTTGAACGGCCTGGCGCTGGAAGACGGCCGACCGAAGTACGTCACGGCATGCTCGCAGACGGACATCGTTGACGGCTGGCGCGATCAGCGTACGGACGGCGGAGCGGTCGTCGATATCGACTCGAACGAAGTCATCGCCCAGGGTTTCTCAATGCCCCATTCGCCGCGGTTGTATGGCGGCAAATTGTGGGTCCTCGATTCGGGACGAGGGCAGTTTGGGTTTGTCGATCTGGCAAGCGGCAAGTTCCAGGAGGTCGCGTTCCTGCCGGGATATCCGCGCGGGCTGACTTTCGTCGGCGATTACGCAGTGATCGGTGTCTCGAAACCGCGTCATGAGAAAACGTTTACCGGACTGCCGCTGGACGCGGAATTGGCACGTCGCCAGGCAAGTGCTCAATGCGGGTTGTTTGTGGTCGACCTGCGAAGTGGCGACATCGTCCATTGGCTGCGGGCGGAGGGTTCGATTGCCGAACTGTACGACGTCGCGGTGCTGTCAGGCGTGCGTCGCCCTAAAGCGTTGGGGTTTCAAACGGATGAGATTCGGCACAACATCTGGTTTCCGAATCAGGGCCGTGTCCAGCAATGGCGCGGAGTGGAACCACCACCGTAATGCGATGAAAGGCCACGTCGTGGAGACTTATGGGCTATTTTCTACGCGCTGCTTTCTTCCTCCGGCCGTCTTTGTCCGCACCCTCGCGAGTGGCATTCCGGCCGGCGCAATCCTCCAGCAGGCAGGCGACCAGGGCCGTCCAGCCAGTTTGGTGACTGGCCCCGAGTCCGCGGCCGGTGTCGCCGTCGAAGTACTCGTAAAAGAGAATGTGGTCTCGCCAATGAGGGTCGTCCGCCCAGCGTTCCAGAGAGCCGTGGCACGGTCGTGGTCGGCCCTCGTGTGGCACGAACAGCGAACTCAACCGCTCGGCGAGTTCGCGGGCCACCCC
>JAQGHS010000297.1 GCA_028291605.1 Planctomycetaceae bacterium
GAAGGGTCGGGAACCGGTGGCTATCGCTTACGGTGACTTTAACAACGATGGCGCGATTGACTTGATGGTGGCCAATGCCGGCACCGACGATGTCAGCGTGCTGCTCCGCAACCCGATCGAGTAGGGAGCAAACCATCTGATGTCGTAAAACCTCTTCGCGTGCGTCGCAGGTACTGAGCACCAGCACCTGCGACGCACACACGGGTCTCGTACCGGCGTATTACTCGCACCCACCTGACCTGGGTCGGTCCGATACACCGCGGTCAATTTAACCGACGCGTGCCCTTGCCGATTGCCGGAATTGGAAGGCTGGTCTTGATGTCCAGCACTGGATTCGCGCATTGTGTCGATGCGCAAACAACCGAACATTTGACGCGCTTGAAATAGCCGTTGGGCGCCTGCTGGAGAACAACGTGCTCGATGCTGAGAACTGGGCCGTGGTCCGCTACACGTGATCTGGTCCGCCAGCCACTTCCCGCAGGCTTAAGAGTATTCCACCGGGGAAGTTTAAGCGTTTGACGATTTGTGGTATCGTTGCCAGAGAAGCGGTGATTTAAATCGGTCGTACTCTGCGACCACTGAATGCTCCGTGTACGAGTCGTCTGGCAAGCTCACCCCAGGCGACCGCGAGCTTCCCGGCAAGCAGTCTCGCTCGTTTTCTCTAGAAGGATTTCCGCAAATGACAACATCTCGACAGACATCGCGTCGTCAATTCCTTCAAACCATCGCCGCCGCGGGGACCGCGAGCATTCTGCTTCCATCGGCCAACCGGGCTTTCGGCTATCAGGCATCGAGTGAGCGTCCGGTGTTTGCGACCATCGGCCTGCGCAATCAAGGCTGGGCGATCACCAGCAAGTCGTTCCGCTTCGCCGATTTCGCCGCTCTGGCCGATGTCGACGCCAACGTGCTGGCGGAAAACGTCGCCAAGGTCGAGAAGCAACAGGGTAAGAAGCCCGATGCCTATAAGGACTATCGCAAGATCCTGGAGCGGAAAGACATCGACGCGGTGATGATCGCCACGCCCGACCACTGGCATACGAAGATTGCCGTCGAGGCGATGCTCGCGGGCAAAGACGTCTACTGCGAAAAGCCACTCACGCTGACGATCGATGAAGGCAAGCTCATTGAAAAAATCGTCAAGCAGACCGGCCGGGTCTTCCAGGTCGGCACGATGCAGCGCACCGAGAGTGACCTGCGTTTCCTGAAGGCCATCGCACTCGTCAAAGACGGCCGCATCGGCACGGTGAAAAAGGTGACCTGCAGCATTGACCGCATGGAGGCTTCTCCCGTCATTCCGGCCGCTACCGCTCCCGAGCAGATTGATTGGGATCTCTGGCTCGGCCCGGCCCCAAAAGTCCCGTATCGGGCTCTGCCGGAAATGCGAAAAGGTTACGGCGGCGGGGTGCCGCTCTACAGCAATTGCCACTATTCATTCCGCAACTGGCACGAATACTCCGGCGGAAAACTCACCGACTGGGGCGCTCATCACGTGGACATTGCGTGCTGGGCGCTGGGCGCCACCGATACGGGGCCGAGCAAAATCACTCCCGTCGACTACAAGTTGCCGGTCGAATACAAAGACGGAAATCCCACGGTCGACGATCGGTACAACGTGGCAACCCAATACACAATCCGCGTCGACATGCCCAACAACGTAGAGCTGATTGTCACCAGCGAAGGGGACAACGGCATTCTGTTCGAGGGGACGGAAGGTCGGATCTTCGTCAACCGCGGCAAGCTCACCGGCAAGCCGGTGGACGATCTCAAGGACAAGCCTCTACCGGAAGGAGCGATCGAAAAGATCTACGGCGGCAAGGTCAGCGCGAACCACACGGCCAACTTCATCGAGGGCATGAAATCGCGGAAGCAACCGATCTCCGATGTCTGGTCGCACAATCGCATGCTCGAAATCTGTCATCTCTCGAACATCGCAATGCGCCTCGGCCGCGAACTCAAGTGGGACCCCGTCACGCGGGAAATCATCGGAGACGCTCAGGCGAATTCGTTCCTCAAGCGTGAAAATCGCAAGGGGTTCGAAATCAATACGTAGGGCCAGCGCCTTCTGGAAACAGGAGACGGGGTGACTTACGGTCTCAATTTCAGTTTCACACTCAGGTCACTCGCATTGGGGGTGACCTTTTGCGTCCACTCCCCGCTTTCTCCGCGGACAAACAGCAGAACTTCACGACTGGGGACCTTTTGCAATCGAAAGCGGCCTTGCTTGTCGGTGGTCGTCCGGATGCCACCCAGGTCGAGGATTCCGACAGTGGCATCGGCGGCCGGTCGTCCCTGCTCATCCACGACGCTGCCCGACAATTCTCCGGTGGCTTCGGTCAGGCGTAACTCGGGCCATTGGAGATCCACCGATTTCTCGATCGTCGTCCGAGCGGACCAAACTCCCGAGTAACCCGCTTTATTGACGTAGAGCGCGACGCGACTGTTCCGCAGGATGCCGCGGATTTCAAACGTGCCCTCCGCATCGGTCAGGGGCGGTTTCGCCCACGAACCGAAATAGCGCCACGGTTCGTCCGTATCCTGAGCGGTAATCGAAATCGATAAACCGACCTTGGCTTCAGCCACCGGCCGGCCATCAGCATCGATGACCCGGCCGCGTAGTGTTACGGGTGCCGCCGGTTCGAGGTCGACGACAATCTTCTGCGGGCCGCGTTGATTGGGAACAGTCACCAGCTTGGACATGGCGTACCCGTGGGCAGCCACCAGGACGGCGAATTGTTTGTCCTTGTTGCGACGGACGAAGCTCGCAAAGCCAATCGAATGCGAATTGCCTTTTCGCTCGGGCATCGACATGAGCACGTTCCCGTTCTCGACGCAGAAGTAGAGGGTCGCATTCGAGACCTCTTTGCCGTCGCTCGGCCGCAATGTCACAGTCGCCACATAGTCGGCGTTATCTTTGGGATTCTCGCGCTTGACACGAATTTCGTTGTCGAGTTTCCCCGTACGGGCCGACCGCACTTCGCGCGGATATCCGGCCGATTCGATGGTCAGGGACACCGTTCCGATTGGCAGCCCAGTCAAGCGGAACTTGCCCTCGGCGTCGGTCGTGGTCTCGACTCGCGGCTCGCCCGTGTGGATGACCTTGGCATTTTCGACAACGAACCCATCATAATCACGCACGAAGCCGCCCACCTCCTGATTCGGCTTGCCAATCCGCAAATCAGGCAGCAGTCGCGGTTCTTCACTGTCCAGCACCAGCCAGTCGGTCTCGGCACCGCCTGTACCGGCCTTGTCGATGCGGACCTGAATCCGGTCTCCCTGCCGTGCATGTTTAACTTCGAAACCTCCATCGCTACCAGTGGCATGCTCCAGACCCCAGGGAAACTCCTGCTCAGTCCCGTAATAGGAACGAGCCACGCGCACTCGAGCACCCGCCGCTCCCTTTCCCGCCTCATCGACAACCCTGCCTCGTACAGGGACCCGGACTTCCGGGACGAGTTGGACATTCAGATCCGGCATCTGCTCACGAACAATGAATTCGGGCGAGCGTGCAAAGGTATACCCGTCCGCGTCAATTAACAGAAACGTCTGGCGTCCCTCTTCACGGGGATGGAACCCGACGTCGTTCCCGGTGCTGGAGAGTGCAGTCCATTGCGCAGTATGTTGACCGCCTTTAAAAACGACGCGGGCTGTGACGTTGTCCGTCTTGCGCCCCTGAGGGGTCAGCAGATTGACATGGAGCGTGTACTTCTTACGTTCGACCCGCCCTGGACCTTTACGGGGCTGAGGAGTTTCCGAAACTTTTGCTTCGACGGCAACGGCAGTATCGGTAGCCGACTCCCGCGATCCAGCCTGCAGTACAATGTTCTCGAGATCCTGATCCACCGGCACCTCCACGATGCGAGTGGATTCGCTATTCGCACGCCGATTTCCTTCTGCGACATAGACCTTGCTTTCACCCGGCGGGACGCGGAACTCGAACGCGCCATCGGCCTTCGTTCGCACCATCAGGCAGGCAGCGCCGGAATTGGGCCGCGCCGGACCGTAATACCCCACCGAGATCTTTGCCAACGGCTTCCCTGTTTCTCGATCCAGGACTCGACCGCTCAGCCGACGTCCCGTGCTGGCTTGAAAATCTGCCTGAACGGGTTGCCCCACAGATACCTCGACGCCTTCAACCGCTTTGGCCGTCAGTTCCGGTGGACTCGCAGATCCAGGAGCACCACTGAACAGGACATTAAACCGCCCCGGGGATAATCCGCCGAGAATGTATTGTCCGTCCTGACCGGTCGTGGCAGTGCCATAATTTACCAATCGCTGTCCGGCCGGCATTTGATCCCGACCTTGAGCAAAAATCTTTTGCCCCGCCAGGGGCTTGCCCGTCACAGCGTCAATGACACGTCCCTGGATGCGTCCCGCTGGTGTCAGTGCAATGCGACCCAAGTCCGCCGTTTTGGGGGGCAATTTGATCCGGATGCGTTGCCAATCGGGATGTTGGGGTTCCAGAGTCCCACTGGTATCCAATGGCACATGGATCACGAAGGTGCCCTGACCGTCGGTCGTTGCCGTGCCCAGATCTTCCTGGCCGATATAGTATTGATTGACAGCATAATTCTTGCCGTAGATCAACGCCTCGACGGCGACACGAATCCCACTCAGCGGCTTGCCTTCCGGATCGACCAGCCTTCCACGAATTGTCCGGGCGAGCGGCAACAGCACAATTCGGAAGCCCTTGGCATCTTCCATTTCTTTCGCAGCGCTGTTTTTGGGGGGATATCCGAGATACCGCCATCCGAGGTGCGTATCCTTTTGCCGCACGAGCAACATGGCACTGGATTCACGGAAATCATCCCGCCGCCAACTTTTCGGAATCCGGAACTGGCCCGCCGCATCCGTCTTGATGACGCGGTCAACGCGCTGGCCATCGATAAATGCAGCCACTTCGATGTCGGCCACCGTCCTCCCCGCTTCGTCGACGACGACTCCGATCAGATCGTCGGTGGCAGCCTCTGGCTTGCCGGCAGCTTTCGTTTCTTCCGCAGGCTCATTGGAAGCCGTAGCCGTTCCCTGGCGCGACGTTGATTTTGCCTCATCATGCTGTGCTCGAACTAACACCGGAGCCAGCGGTAGCAAGAGTGCTGCCAGCAAGCACACGACAAATCTTATGCGCCTCGAAACACGAACTTCGGTTGTAGAGCACATGATTGACCTCACCCGGCCTTCGAGATTGCGAATCGTCCCCACACCCGTCGCGCAAGACGGAACCCCAGTCGACGATAGAAATGCCACAGTGTTCACTAGCATTTCGGCATAGATACGACGGTCGTCAGGGCGTTGCGAAACCACGCAGGCATCGCAAGACAGTTCTTCGGCCAGGCGGATTTCCCGACGCAGCAGCCACATAACGGGATGCCACCAGTAGAATCCCAGCGATGCCAGCTCGATCCAGCGCACCCAATGGTCACCGCGACGATAGTGAGCCAGCTCATGTAACAGCAACGTCTGTCGCGCCGCTCCGCCCAACTCGCTAAACAATTCGCCTGGCACAATAATCCGCGCCGGTCCAATGAGCGCCCAAAGCATAGGAGACACGCGCCCCGGCACCAGCCAGACACGCGGACACCGCCGTAACCCCAACTGTTCAGCCAGCAACGCCGTTGCCTCCTGGATCTCCACCGGTGCTTCGACTGCGAGTCGCAGGTAGCGCTGGAGGCGAGTCATCCTCGAGATCGACAGTCCCCACAACAGGACGGCCCCCGCGCCCCAAACCAGGACGGCGAGCAGCGCTGGACTGACGCTGGCGGTCGTGATCCGACGCCAAACGGTTGGCGGTAACTCGTTACTCGCCACTCGATCTGACCGTGGGTTCGTCAGCATGACTGAAGGTTGAACTGATTGAACAGGCCGCGTCTCGATGTGAGAACTGAGTTGCGACGTCGATGAGACAATGGGATCCGATTCGGGAACAGCCGAAGTTTCCGCGAATCGTACGGCCGCTCGCTCGCTGGCAGGCAGCCAGGCCAACTGCGGATTCCACAGCGGCGGCGTCAGGAGTTTTATCAACACGAGCATCCACAGCCAGTGCAACACCGCGGGATTCCGAATGCGTGATTTGCAGGCGACGACTATGGCAAACATTCCGGTGGCGATCACCGCGTTGGTCAGGACCAGGACGAGAAAGGCATTCATTTGCGTCTCCCACGTGGCTTGAGGTCTTTGTCTTCACTGGCAGCCAATTCGTTGATGAGTGCTAGGAGCGCGGATTGCTGCTTTTTACTCAATTGCTCGTTCCGCGCGAGCTGTGTCAGCAGCGGCGTAACCGAGCCATCGCACAAACTTTCGGAAAGGACCCGCAATCGCTGGCCCACAAGTTCGTCGCGGTCAACCGTGGCCTCATAGAGGTACGCAATTCCTTGCGGCTCGCGGCGCACAAACCCTTTCGCTTCGAGTCGCTCGAGAAGTTTTTTTACCGTGGCGTAGTACACATCCTGATTTGCAGGATCAAGAACCGCGGCCACTTCCCGGATCGTGCGAGCGCCGTGGTTCCAGAGGACCTGCAGAACGCCCAATTCGGCTTCCGTGACATCACGCCCCTTGTTTGTCATTCCGGTCAATCTCCCTTCCACGCGGCAGTGTCGGACAATCTGCCTCAGGGTGATGGTAGGACAGATTGTCCCAGGTGTCAATTATAAACCAACAATGCCACCGCTATAGAGTAATCAGAGGCGAACTCCTGCTGACATTATTTTCCGGTACCTTCTGAAGTCGGAAAAACAATCGAATTACACCGCCGCTGCCAACCGCGCTCGACCCTGCGAATTTACGATTGCGTTAGCGAAAGGTTTCGCTATACTGCTGCTAGCGAAGCCTTTCGCTACCTTGCATTTTCAACCGCCGCCGTTCCGGAGGGTCGAGTCATGCGCGAATTGGGGTCTTCTCAGCCGACGGCCGTCGAGCTGGAGATTTTACGCATCCTGTGGGAACTGGGCCCCAGTCCCGTCCGTGATATTCACGTGCGGCTCGCTGAGGCCAAAGGAACGAATTACTCGACCACGGTGAAGATGCTGTCGGTCATGCTGACCAAGGGATTGGTCAAGCGTGACGACCAGTCGACACCGCTCGTCTATCGCGCCGCCATGACGCGCGAACGGACCGCCAAGAAGTTTCTGAGCGAGTTGATTGAAAAAGTCTACGACGGCAGCGCGATGAGCCTCGTCCTGCAGGCTCTGGCCAGTGGCAAGGCATCGCAGGCGGAGATTGCTGAAGCCCGTAAGCTGCTGGATGAGATGGAGGGCAAGTCATGAATGGACTCTACGTTAGCGGATGGCCGATTTCACAAGCTATCGTCGAACGACTTGGTTGGGTGCTGGTGCACTCGTTATGGCAGTTCATCCTCGTCGCACTCGTCGCCGAGGTGGCCATGCGGGGCATGCGACGGAACTCGTCAGCGGCTCGTTACGGTGTGCTGGTCGTTGCTCTCCTTGCATCAGTCAGCCTGCCGGCGACGACGTGCATACTACAGGGCGACACCGCCGAGCAATCGCTAAGCTCAGGTGAGCCGGTTTCGGCGCGATCAACAAGTCTCGTGGTGCGGTCCGATCCGAGTTCGATTCAGAGGATTGTGGCGAGCAAACCACATGCAGCGTCCCCGGCCGATCTTGCTGTAGTAAAAACGCTTTCATCGGAATCGACGGCGACTCGTGCCACTTCCATTCCATCCGACCAATCCTGGTCGGAACAGGTCCACTCCGCCTTGCGACCATGGCTCGCATGGATCGTGATGGGGTGGAGCGTGGGCGTGCTGCTATGTTCCCTTCGTCCATTGCTGGGGTGGCTGACTCTCTGGCGGTTACGCCGAGTCGGCGTGTCGCCGGTCTCGACCGATGTGCTGGCGAGGATGCAGCAGTTGGCACAGCGACTGGGAGTTCGCCATGCGGTGCAAGTGCTGCACTCCACGTTGGCACAAGTACCGATCGTGGTCGGCTATTTGCGACCAATGATCCTGCTTCCTGTCAGCCTCATGACCAGTATCCCGGCGTCGCAACTCGATGCAATTCTGGCCCACGAACTGGCACATATCAGGCGTCATGACTTCATCGTGAACTTATTGCAGACGTTGATTGAAACTCTGTTCTTTTATCACCCGGCAGTGTGGTGGCTGTCGCGTCAGATTCGCATCGAGCGCGAGCACTGCTGTGATGATCTCGTCGTCGCTCTGCTCGGGGATCGCGTCGAGTATGGTCGCGCCCTGTTGGCCGTGGCGGAACTTCACGGGCACAGTGCGGTCCTCGCGCTGGGCGCCTCCGATGGACCGCTGCTCTCCCGCATTCGCCGCCTGACTCGCAGTCCAGTCACTGCGGCCCGCTGCTCAACCTGGTGGTTGGCCAATCTGGTTGTGATGCTGGTCGCAATCAGCACGGCAACGACTGTCGCGTTCTCGAATCAGTCGAAAGTCAAAAGCGACTCGCCACCTTCGCCGCCAGCGTCAAAGCGGTACATAGCAGAATTGCCTGACGGTGCGAAAGTCGAGTTCCTCGGAATAGCTCCGTTGAAAGAGGGTCCGCAGAAGTGGTGGCTGCCGGACGGGAGGCCACTCGCCGATGTTCCGCAAGCGGAGTTGCCCACGCTGCCAAAAGGGGAATATCGGTTCGGACCGCGACATGTCGTAATTCAGGTCACCGGTGTCGGCGACAATACAGCGGTCTCGGTCAATGTGGATGGCAGCACTAAGTCCGGCAAACTGCCGTCGGGTCAACCGTTCGTCGCGTACCCGGGCGCGTTATGGTATCTGCCCAGGCAAAGCACTCCCATTTTCGAGGTTCGCGTGGCGACGGAACCGCGATCGCCGGTGCGATTACTGGACGCCAGGGGCAAAAAACTTCCTCGACCAGCGGGTGCCGCGCCCGACCACATTGCCGAAGATATTGACGTTGTCCGCGTCGAGCAGTCCAAGCTAATTTCCGCGAAGTATCGTTTTATTGCCGAGCAGGCCCGGCCCCTGACTTCGGAGGAAAAGCGAGAACAAGACGAACGCGGCATACAAACCGTGATTACGTTTTTACCGCTCGTTCACTCGTTTCAGATCGATATCGATATGAAATTGATCGATATCGACGGCAAGTCGCATGAGGTCCGAAGTCGATCTGGTTTTGCCGAGCGACCTGAAGAGTCGTTCGGATTTGATGTGCCGCTGGATCGAGTCTCACGCTTTGAGTATCGCATGCGGCCGTATCGTCACCTGGTCACATTTAAGAATGTGTCGCTAGAGCCGGGACGATTCACAAACGTCGAGGTCCACACGAACACACTTCGAGCGACGACCGTTATCGGCCAGGAGAAAGCACTCCAGCAAATTGAAGCGATCTCCGATCGTTTCGCTGCGGGCTTAACCAAGCTCAAGCTCTCTTTTATTGACGACGCAATGGTTGCCGCCATGCGCCAAGAGCTACGGGACTCGCTGGCCAGTCGTATTAAGCGCCCCGTGGGCAAGGAATGGCAGCAGAGTGTTCTGCAAGCCGTAGAGATTTATTGCTCAGATGTATTTTATCGACGATTCGTCCATACCGTACATTTTATGCGAGACTTCGAAATGTTGAAGTGGCATCTCTGGACCGCCATGGATCGTGACGAGTTGACCACTGCAGAACTTGGGCGTCGTGAAACGCAACGCGACCTGTTCCGGGAAATTGCCCGCAACCTCCCCGATCCCTCGGGCGGAAAGATCGGACCGTATTCCCTACGGACTGGGGGGACGTGGGAAACGACGGCTCTCATCTACAAGCTTCAGGAGCTGGAAGATGTTATGACGGATCCGCTAAATCCGTATTTTGCGTGGCCGCTTACGGACATCGAGCTCGCTACGGTTCAGAACGGAATGAGGGATCAAAAGTGGTTAGTGCGTAAAACAGACCTGTATGGTGCGGCCATGGTCATTGCCCATCCGGTGACGGAGCTACAAAGTCAGCGAGTCTCTAACCGCTGGCCGAATGCCAATCCGGCTGGCGCACAAGATGGATTTGGTAAGACTAATTGGCAATGGGATGGAGAGCAGGCGAAGAGGCCCCTGGCTGTGTTTGGAGTTCCGTTGAAGGCTCAGCCCGGGGATGGAGCCAAGGTCGAGTAAGAAACTGAGACCATCGTCGTGAGTCGGGATCCGATGATACTGCGGACCAATTCAGTCACAACCGGCTCGACGCCCCACTCGCGAAGGTGAGAAAACTGGCGTTGCCAGGCTCTCTAATAAAAGCCGTTTTCTGGTCTAGTCAATGGGGTCCACCTTATAGATGAGTGGCACAGATTGTTGAAGCGGTGGGGAGCCCAGCGATTTAGAGGCTGAGCAAAATAGGACGTCAGTGAAGCCACAGCCTCTTGTTCGCTACGCTTACCCAGGTTCAAGAACCTGGACTACCGGGCTGACGCCTTTGTTTTCCTGGCCACAATGGGCGATTGCCGATCTTAGAACAGTTCATCAATCGGATGCCCAGATGGCAGCACGGGATGCGGGCGTCCGGCATGGTCGTTGTATGACAGATTCGTATCGACGCCCAGATGGCGATAGATTGTGGCCAGCAGGTCCTGCGGATACTTGGGGTTGTGCGCCACCGTTTCGGCCTTGGAGTCAGTGGAACCGACAACGCGACCACCTTGCACGCCCCCACCCGCCAAGGCGGCACTGAAGGCGCTCATCCAGTGATCTCGACCCGCGGAGCGGTTGATGCGCGGCGTCCGGCCATGTTCGCCATAGGCCAGCACCAGCGTCGTCTCCAGTAACCCCCGCTGAGCCAGATCTTCGATCAGGGCCGAGTAGCACTGATCCCACATCGGCAGGAAACAGTTCTTCAAGGCAAAGAAGTTGTCCTCGTGCGTGTCCCACCAGCCGATTTCCAGTGTGACAAGACGCACTCCTGCTTCCACCAAACGCCGTGCCAGCAGCAGCCGCTGATTCCAGCCTGGGTTGTTACCGGCCCCGATCGACCGCGGAACGTACTTGGGCGGATATCCATAACGCTCGCGAACCGCTGCCGGTTCGGCGTCCAGATCAAATGCCTCTCGGACCCGATTCCCGGTCACCAATTCCCAAGCCTGCTGATGGTAGGCGTCCATGGCCTCCATCATGCCATTGCGATCCGCATCCCGCCGCAACCCGTCCAGCGCCGTCAGCAACCGGCGACGATCCGCCATGCGCCCGCTCATTTCCGGCAGACTCGACAGATTCGGCACGGCAAATGGCTGTCCCCGCGCAGCCGAGGGCGCGTCGGTCACAAATGGTTCATACTGCTGGCCCAGATACGCCGCACCCGCGCCGGGAAGCATGCGCGGCATCAACACATGGGCCAGCATGGACCGATCGAGATGCTGCAACTGCCGAGCCACCACTGACCCGACACTCGGATAAGAGTTCTGCATGTCATTGGGACCGGGTGGATAGCCGGTAAACACCACCTGATTCCCGCGGGGATGGCTGACATCGCCGTAGTCCGCCGGGTGCTGGACGCTGCGCACGATCGACCACTTGTCCATGATCGCAGCCGTCTGCGGCAGCAGCTCGCAGATTTGAATATCCGGGACGGCGGTGGAAATCGGATCGAATTCACCGCGATACTCGATTGGCGCCTGCGGTTTCATGTCCCACGTATCGAGCTGCGAGGGCCCTCCTCGCATATGCAGCAGGATCACTGAGTGCTGGCGTTTCGCGGCTGGCTTGCCTTGCTCCGCACGCAACACCTGGGGGAGCGTTAGTCCTCCCACCCCCAGCGTTCCCCACTTCAGCAGGCCGCGACGATCAATCTGTCCGCTGGGGCGATCTGCGAGATTCGTCGTGGTCGGCACTGGCTGGCTCATGGTCAACTTCCTGGGCTTGTCCGAAAACCACGAACGTGCTGTCACCTGCCTCGCAGCGTTCAGGCTGCCGCAGGAACAGCCCGCCGAAGCCGGCACGCAGGCCAGGGATCTCTGGTGGAATCCGTGGCGGACGCGTCACAGTCACCGATTCGCAGATTGCTGCTTCAGATCGACTAATTCAGGCCCCAGCATCCACGATACATCAGCGATTGTCAATGCGTTGTTGTCGACTTTTTTGCCCCACTGTCGCCAGCACGCATATTCCACTTGCCTTCGCGCGTGCGCCCAATCGGTATGCGCTGACCAAGCGTCACTAAAACCACAGCAGTGCCATCGCGATTCAGAGGCCGAAAAAGGTCGGACGTCAAAGTCGCCACAGCCTCTTGTTCGCTGCGCTCACCCAGACTCATGAAATTGGGCTTACTGGATTTGCGGACCGGAGTGCCTTGTTTTCTAGAGACGCTGGGCAGGCAAAAATTGGGAAGGTACGATTCGGGGCACACATGAGTGTCTCGATCGAGGCACCATGCCTACCTCAGTCGAGGCTGCGATGACAATGTCCGCATTGCTCAGTGAACTGATTGGGACCACATTGCTGGTGTTGCTTGGTGACGGTGTTGTCGCCAATGTTGTGCTGCAGCGGACCAAAGGTCATGCCGGCGGCTGGATCGTCATCACGGCCGGCTGGTCGCTGGCCGTGTTTCTGGGAGTGCTGGTCTCGGCGTCGGCGAGTGGCGCGCATCTGAATCCGGCAGTCTCTGTGGGGCTGGCGCTGGCCGGTAATTTTTCCTGGAGCCTGGTCCCCGGCTATTGTGCCGCACAGATGCTGGGGGGCTGCCTGGGTGCAAGTCTGGTGTGGTTGCAGTACGCGGCCCATTTCGAGTCGACCGACGATCCCAATGCCAAGCTAGCGGTCTTCTGCACCGGGCCTGAAATTCGCTCGATTGGATTGAACCTGGTTTCCGAAGTCCTCGGGACGTTCGTCCTAGTTTTCGCCGCGCTGAACGTGTCCAGTCGTGCGGGCGGACTGGGGTCACTGGATGCGCTGCCGATTGCCCTGGTGGTCATGGCGATTGGCTTGTCGCTGGGGGGCACCACCGGTTACGCGATCAATCCAGCCCGCGACCTCGGGCCACGTCTGATGCATGCGCTGTTACCGATCTCCAAGAAGCGAGACAGCGATTGGAGCTATGCCTGGATCCCGGTGTGCGGGCCGCTCATCGGAGCAGCCTTGGCGGCCTTGGTCTTTAGCGCTTTGAAGTGAACTCTCGAGGCACTTTATTGCAGACTTAGGTGAGCCGGGCGGCGTAAGCCCCCGGATTCTTCGTGCCTTCTGTTTCAATGTTGTTTTTGAGCGAGGCTCATGACCTAAATCAAAAAGAATCCCGGGGCTTACGCCGCCGGGCTCGCCTGGGCTGTGTGAGAAGACGGTCGGTTTAGGGCGAATTACAACGCGCAAAACAACCAGCCGCCCCGTAATTATTTAACGGCGCCGGACGCTCGCCTACGAAGCACTTTCTCTATTGAAACTCTTCATCCTCTTCGTCATCAATCGGCTCGATATCTTCGCTCAATTGCGCCGGCGGACGGAAGACGGGACGCGATGGACGAACGCCGATCAGGGGCTTGGCGGTTACTACTGGCTTCTCGGGCTTTTCCACTTTCGGTTTCGTTTCGGGTTTGACCTTCTCCTGGACCAGCGGCGCGATCGGGGTCACGCTTTCGATGGTAACGGGGGCGACCTTCGAAGCCCCGTGAGCCTGTCCCGCGGCGGGTTGTGGTTTGGCTTTCTGTTGATCGACCAGCAGTTGTTGATGCTCGGGGTCGACTGATTCGCGTCGATCCCAGAGCGCGACCTTCTTCTCGCCGAACTCGGCCTCGGAGACGACAAAGCTGGCTCGGCGGCGAGTGGCGGCAAAGATCGGCAACAGGTCACGAACCTCGCCCGCGCGGCCCGCTTGACGTTCGACATGGTCGAGCATGTCTTGCGACCAGGCAGCGCGCTTCAGATGCAGACGAATCGGTTGCGATTCGGGATAGCGAATTTCCATCACGAGTTCTGGCTCGCCACTCGCGGCAATCTGGACTCCCTGGGAACTGAAATAGAGTTGAGTTTGCCCGCGGGAAGAGACTCCACGAGTCTCGGGCGATTCCGGGTGATTGCCGATCAGCAGTGTATCGGCGCGTTCCAGATTCCAGGCCGGAGACGCCACGCACACCAGTTGCGTGCGGCCTCCAAACGAGGCTTGATCATAGGCATATAACGACGTAACGAGTTGTTGCATTGCCAGCGGCGGCATCTTGCGCACCCCCAACGTCGCGACCGATTGCAGCAACGCGGTCGCGGGCAACTCGGTCAACGTTTGGGGATCGCTGAGCGTGGTAATCAGCTTGGCTTCGTTACCGGACTTCTGGTAGAGCGAAACCAAGCTGGCCAGACTTTGCGGGCGTTCCAGATCGACGTCGAGATTCCGCAGGATCGCCTCTTCGGCTTCAGTCGACTGCCCGGCATCTTGCAGGATGCGGGCACAGACCAGGTTGGCCTGCCAGGCACCGGTGGAGTATTCCAACGCGCGGCGAGCGGTCTGAGGCGCTTCAGGATTTTTCAAGTAGGCCTGAATGACTGCGAGGTTCGCCAATCCAGCGGCCAGCATTTCGTCTTTGCGAAAATGCCCGTGCCCCAGCTTGGCAAGTTTCTCGTAAGTCACCTCAGCATTGGCCCACAGCCCTTGCGCCTGCTGGGTTCGAGCCACGTGATAATAGTACGGGGGATAGCTCGTCATAAAACGCTCCATCCGCTGGAGCACTCGCAGCCGAGTTTCGGCATTGGTCTCAGCCAGGGCGGCGTCGAGCTTATCCAGATCGTCCCCGCGCACCAACCAGTTGTCGGGGATGTTCTTCTTCTGGGCCATCTTCCAAAAGGTGTCGAGGAATTTGGAGGACTTATCGTTGACCTCGGTCATCCGCGTCTTTTCGACCTTCCACAGATCGAGATCGCGGTTGTTCGTCGTCGTGCGATAATCCCACCAACTGTTGGCCCCCGTCCGGACGGCATTCACATATTGGAAGGTCGTGACCTCGGCCCCGAGGACAAAAGCGTTTGACAAGACCTGCCGTCGTACCTGGTGTTTGTAATTTTGTTTTAGAACATAGCGCTCTTTGTCCGCAATCCGTTCTTTGCCGATCTCGTCGAGTGTTGCCGTATAAAGAGTGATGACTTCCTGATCGCCGATCTCATTCAAATTGAGATTATTCAGGATGTGATGCTGCTCTTCCGAAAGGACTCGCTTCGAAGGATTTTTGCGCATCCGATGAAACGAAGCGCGACAGTAATTCAACGCCACGGCGGTGGAACGTGCGGCCTTTTCATCAGTTACGACGACGGGAGCAGCCCCCTCGGCGGCCTTTTCGCTCGTCGCGGGGGCTTTCTCCGGGTCGGCAAAGACCAAGTCCGTACCGGTCAATAGACCAGCCGGCAGCAGCAGCCAGCAGTACCAGAACGAACGCGAATTCACAGTCATGAAATCTCCCCTCAGGCACCCCCGTGGCAAGGGCGCTGTGCTGACAAGTATGGCTTGAAGCCGGCGCCCGTTAGTCGTTACGCAAATGCCGTGCGCAAAGTTTTTCGCGTCTCTGGCCTGTCCCAAGGATTAGGGAAAGTTTGCGGTCAGGAGAAGATTGGAGATGGGTCCAGAGATAGCCCGCTCAATCCGCAATGTTTGCCGGATCGAAAATGTCGTAGGTCGGGTCTCCGGCCCCGTCCTCCGTCGCGAACGATCGGCTCTTTGCACCGACTAATCATGAAAGATCAGATAGAACCGGTGGGTGGGATAGCTACCCCTCTCGAATTCGGATAGCGTACATCGAGAAATTTCAGCACTCGAATGGGGGGCGGCGCGTGGAGAGCGTCAAAGTTGAAGACTATCTGAAGGCGATCTACCACATCTGCGCGGCGACGGGTACCGACACGGCCGCCACGGGTGAGGTCGCGGAGCGCCTGCAGGTGACTCCCGGCAGTGTCACCACGATGCTGCAGCGACTGGCCGAATCAGGACTCGTGAAGTATCAGTCGCACCGCGGGGCGAAGCTGACCGAGAATGGCCAGAAGGTCGCGCTGAACGTGCTGCGCCGGCATCGTCTCGTCGAACTGTTTCTGACCAAGACGCTCGGAATGTCCTGGGATGAAATCCATGCCGAGGCCGAAAACCTGGAGCATGCCGTTTCGGAGCGCCTGATCGATCGGATTGACCAGCACCTGGGATATCCCGACCGAGACCCCCATGGCGATCCGATTCCGAATGGCGACGGCTCGCTACGCAGCGCACCGGGCGAACCACTCGCCGATTGCAATGCTGGAGCGAGTTTCGTTCTGGAACGAGTCCTCGATCAGACGCCAGAATTTCTCCGCTATTTGCGAGACGGCGGTCTGATTCCCGGCTGCACGGCGTCGGTCGTCCAGAATCTCCCGTCAGCGGGCATCATGACTTTGCAGGCTGGCGACCATCAAGTCAGCCTCAGCCGCGATGCAGCGTATAAGCTGTTGGTACGAGTTGTTGATTAGGCTGCACTCACAGCGCGCAGAGTACAGGTGAGCCGGGCGGCGTAAGCCCCCGGATTCTTTTTTGACCGGTCGTTTAAACTGCAATCAGACAATAAAGGTCCCGGGTTCGGGGCCACGGCGTGAAGGACATTTCGGCGTCATGGGAGGGTGAGGCTCCTGCCGAACCGCAAGTGTCTAGCGAGAGCCGAATGACGCTTGCGGTTCGGCGGGAGCCTCACCCTCCCGGCAACTCGAATCGCGAATTGGGCCGTTTCTAAATCGGATCGAACGAATCATTCGCTCCGAAATAGCCCCCTTCGGGCTCCGACAGATTGCTGAAGTCGACAAACCGCATGGACTCGCGCTGCCAAGTGAGATTCACGATGCCGGTCGGACCGCTACGGTGTTTCGCGATCACGATTTCTGCCAGACCGGGCTGGTCCTCGGGGTCGTAGGCATCGGGGCGATGCAGGAACATGACCATGTCGGCGTCCTGTTCAATGGCACCACTCTCGCGCAAGTCGGCCAACCGCGGACGCTTGTCGTCGCGCAACTCCACTCCGCGATTCAACTGTGACAATGCAATAACCGGGACTTCCATTTCCTTGGCGAGAAATTTCAAACGGCGAGCGATCTGGGCAATCTGTTGTTCGCGAGGAGCTCGCTTGTCTTCGGGCTCAATCAGTTGGAGATAGTCGATGATCACCAGCCCCAGGTTATCGCGGCGCTTCAGCCGGCGGGCGATGGCACCAATCTGAGCCATTGTCCGGCCTGGTGCATCGTCGATGAAGATCGGCAGTTCGCTCAGCGCGGCCGAAGCCTGCATCAGGCGGTCCCGTTCTTCCTCGTTCATGTCGCCTTTGCGGAGCCGATGCCCGTCCAGGCGTCCGTGGATACACAACAGGCGTTCGGCCAGTTCCAGCTTGGATTGTTCCAGGCTGAACAGCAACACACCCTTATTGGTGATCCTGGCGACTCCTTCTGCGATGTTGATTACGAAAGCCGTCTTACCCATCGCGGGACGCGCGGCCAGAATCACCAGTTCGGTCGGATGCAAGCCGTTCGTTTTGGCATCCAGATCGGCGAAACCGGTCGGCAGCCCGCTGATCTCGCCGTCACGCTCCAACCGCTCGTTGATGCGGTCGAACGTCTTCATCAGGATCTCGCGCAGTTCAATCCGGTCAGTGTTTTCCTGTTGTTCCAGGATCTGGAAGATGCCGTGCTCCGCCTCGCGCAACAGGTCTTCGGTTTCCTTCGAGTCCTCATAGGCATCACGCAGGATCTCGGTGCAGGTGTAGATCAGGCTGCGTTGAATGTACTTGTCGCGGAC
>JAQGHS010000323.1 GCA_028291605.1 Planctomycetaceae bacterium
GCTTCATTGTCCTCAACGTTGGGGTATTTACCTCTCAAAACTTCTAATGGATGCAGAAAGATATGCGGGAAGTCTATGACCGTCACGGTATTACGTTTCAATACCCGGCCGACTGGGAAGTCTCGGAACAGGAACAGGGTGACGAATGTTTGATCACGGTCTCGGGACCTGGAACGTCCTTCTGGTCCGTGGGGTTGTTTCGAGACCGACCGTCTCCCGACCTCGTTCTGGAAACGGCTCTCGCGGCGTTCAAAGATGAGTACCCCGACCTTGATGCTTACGATGCAGACGATGAACTCCTCAGCCAGCCGACCATGGGTTATGACATCGAGTTCTTCTGCCTGGAGCTCGTAAATACGGCCCGCATTCGGTCCTTTCTCGCCCAGGACTTTACCGTCCTGGTCCTGTGTCAGGCGGATGATACCGAGCTCGAAACATCCAATCCGCTGTTCGAAGAAATGTCGCGGTCACTCAATTGCGAACTGCTCGACGACGAAGAGGAAGATCCGTTTGAGGACTTGGAGCTGCCGTCGTGAAGCCCGCTGGCGACGTCACCCCGAATTCCGTGCGTTCCCGTGACAGTCGCAAACGGCAGGGCGTGTTCTATACTCCCGATCCGGTCGCCAGATACATGGTGGCTGCAACATTCCACCGCTGGCAGGCTGCCGGCCAATCGCTCGCCACCCTGCGAGTACTCGATCCCGCTTGTGGCGAAGGGGCCCTGCTCTGGCCCGCTTATCAACATCTCTGCCGGCAACTTACTGCGTCGGACGGGCCCACGCGGTTAGACATCATTCAATGGCAACTGTTCGGGGTGGATCTTGATGGCGAGGCCTTGGAACGCTTGCGGGAGCGGTTTCGTACGGACCTGACCGGCCAGGTTTCGACCTCCGATCTGGAGCGGGTTCTCAACGCTAATTTTCGTTGCGGCAATGCCGTCGCGGGACATGGCTGGGAGACTCCCGATACAAGTTCCCCCCCCACAGAAAATACAATATTTCATTGGAGCCAGCAATTTCCCGAGATCTGTGCGGCGGGAGGATTTGACATCGTCCTGGCCAATCCTCCGTACCGCCGCGAACGAGGCGCCAAACTCGATCTCGCGGGACTCGAGCACGCACCGCTGTCCGACTGCTGGCGGCAGGCGCGGATGGATCTGTGGCACTACTTCTTCCATCGCTCGTTGGACTTGTTGCGACCGGGCGGATTACTGACTTTCATCGTCAACAGTTATTGGACGACGTCGGCAGCCGGACGACCGTTGATTCAACGCCTCGCTGAGGAGGCGACCCCGCTTGAATTTGTGGATCTCGAAACGGCCCCGGTATTTGCCAGCGTTGGCGGCCGGCATCTCATTATGCAGGTGCGTAAGGGAGTGACCAGCGAGCCGTGTGACGTCTTTCGTCTGCAGCCGGCTTTTCATTCCGGCGTTGGCGATCCGGGCTTGTGGACAGATTTGTTCGATCGCCGTCGAGCATCTGCTGGGGAGCTCGAAAACGTTCCGTTTACCTACCACCAAATTGCTCGAGACGATCTGCTTCAAGACGGTCGCATCTGGCTCAATCCCCGACCTGCGCTGCGGAGTCCCTCGGGGGCGGCGGCTTCGCAAGGCAGCCTGCGGCTCGGCGATCTCTTCGAAGTTCGCCAGGGCATCGCGGAGAACCCGCCCCGGGTCACTCGCAAGCAGGCCTTGGAGCAGCCAGAGTACCGAGCCGGTGAGGGAGTCTTCGTTCTGACAACCGATGAGTTGCGGCAGTTGAACTTGTCGGCGGCCGAGGAACGCTGCGTTCGGCCATACTATTCCGCGGCCGAAATCACCCGCGACTGGTCACCATCCGAATCCACTCATTGGTTGCTGTACCTGAATCGCGATACGGCCCCGGACATCTCCTTGTTGCCGAATATTGCCCGGCACCTCAGTCGATTTCGTCCCCTGTTGGAGCGGCGTCGCGAAACTCTACAGGGCAAGATCCCGTGGTGGCATCTGCATTGGCCACGCGAATCTCGGCTCTTCGAAGAGCCCCGGATTCTTGCCGTCCAAATGTGCCGTGAGCCGTTGTTCGCGTACGTTGAAACGCCGACCTATGTGGGGTTCTCGGTCAATCTGATCGTGTCGAAACCGAGCTCCGCCGAGAGGCGTCTTTTCAATGATTTGTCACTACCGGCGTTGGCGGCAGTCCTGAATTCTCAATGGGCGAGCGAGTGGTTCGGTACACATGCCAAGCGTCGCGGAGTCAACCTGGACATCACCGGCAGCACCTTGAAAGACTTCCCGATACCCGACAGCTTGATTGAGGGCAATGAAAGTCGTTGATCGCTCCGCGATCGAAACGCATTCGCAGTAGCGACGCTGAATTGTCAATGAGCGTGCCATCTTATCTCGCGCGACTACTCCGAATGCGTTTCGATCGCGGAGCGATCAACGACTTTCATTTCGGCTTCGCTGGGCGGAAATACTTCATCGACTCGCGAACGACAGTCCGGCGATTGGCCAGGCGGACCGCCAAGGCCAAGATGTAATTGATCCAGCCAGATACCGTGTATTGCCGCTTCTTTTCGAGAGCCCGCATGCCGCAGCGGACGACCTCTTCCGGGGTCTGCGAGCGTTTCTTGGCGAGCCAGCCCTTGGCCCCGGCGACATCGAAGAAATCGGTCTGGGTGGGGCCGGGACAGAGGGCCGTGACGGTCACGCCCTTCTCTCTCGCTTCGGCCCACATCGCTTCTGAGAAATGCAGGACAAATGCCTTCGAAGCCGCATAAACGCCCATGTAGGCCACCGGTTGAAACGCGGCGACTGACGAAACATTCAGAACCGCGCCGTGGCCACGCTGCATCATGCCCTGCAGATAAACATAGGCCAGTTCGGTGAGGGCTCCGATGTTCAACTGCACCATTTCCATGATGCGCTTGATATCGGTCGTCTCGATCTCGCAGACATACCCTAAGCCGGCGTTGTTGATCAGGAGTTCGATCGTGATATTCCGCTTGGCAATCTCGGCGACCATCGCGGCTCGTTGCACGGGATCGGTCAAATCACAAACGATGATTTCGCACTTGGTGCCGTGGGCGGTATGCAGTTCTTCGGCCAGTTTCTCGAGGAGTTCTTTCCGCCGGGCGACGAGAACCAGATGCATGCCGCGCGACGCCAGACGGCGCGCGAATTCCGCACCTATCCCTGATGAAGCCCCGGTAACCAGAGCCCATTGATCTGCGTAGCCCGATATCACGAATGATCCCCCCGACGCTCCGATCGAGATGGCAATGGCGTTGAGGTTTGACCTCAACGGTTCCATCGCCTGCTTCCCGTCAAGACGGAAAATGGGAAGCTCGTAACCTGAGTGGTCCCTATCCTAACGAGAAAAACGTCGAATTTCGACCGAACGAGCCCGGAGTTCGCAAACTCCACTCGCGGGCTGACCCGGCTTCGCTTCCCAATCTCTCGCAGTTTATTGTTTATGAACTTAGGCGGGTGCCGTATTGCTCTTCGTAATACTTCAAATAGGCTCCCGACTTAATCCGTTGTACCCAATCCCCATTCTGGCGATACCAGTCAATCGTTTCCCGCAGTCCTGCTGCGAACGGAACTTCTGGATTCCACGCGAGTTGCGTCTCGGCCTTGGTGCAGTCGATGGCATACCGCTGATCGTGCCCAAGGCGGTCGGTGACATACTTAATCAGGCTGGCGGGCTTCCCCAGGTACTCCAGCAGGAGGTGCGTAATCTCCAGATTTGTCTGTTCCTGACGTCCCCCGAAGTTGTAGACTTCGCCGACTTGTCCCAGTCTCAAGGCCGCGCTGATCCCCCGGCAGTGATCTGATACGTGAATCCAGTCTCGCACGTTCAAGCCGGTTCCATAGACCGGAAGTGGCTGATCGGCCAGAGCATTGGAAATGAACAGTGGGATCAGTTTTTCTGGAAACTGATAGGGGCCATAGTTGTTCGAACAGCGGGTGATGATCCCCGGGAAATCGAACGAGTGGCAGTAGGCTCGAACCAGCAGATCGGCGGCCGCCTTGGAGGCCGAATAGGGGCTGTTCGGTGCGAGAGGTGTCTCTTCCGTAAAGAACCCGGTCGGTCCCAAGCTCCCGTAAACTTCATCCGTCGAAACTTGCAGGTAACGGCCGACCTTGGCCTGTCGCGATGCATCGAGTAGCACCTGCGTGCCGATCACGTTCGTCTGGATAAACGGTCCACTATCGAGCAAACTGCGATCGACATGGCTCTCGGCCGCGAAGTTCACAACGGCATCAAATAGACCGTCGCCAATCAGTTTGCCAGCAAGATTCCGATCGGCGATGTCACCTCGCACCAATTGATACCGCGGATTGGCCGCGACATCGGCGAGGTTCTCAAGGTTCCCCGCATAGGTCAGCTTGTCGAGATTGACGATCTGCTGTTCGGGATGGGCTTCGAGTTCGAGGCGTATGAAGGTCGAACCGATGAACCCGCAGCCGCCGGTGACCAACATGCGTCGGATTGGATTCATGGTTGTTGGTTCCCCAGAACTGCGAGCAAAGCTGGCGAATCTGGGGTCGGGCGTTCAAATTTCAAAATTGGCCGGTCACCCCATCCGAGTATGCAGATCGAAGTGGATGGCCAATTTTGAAATTTGAACGCCCGACCCCAAACTCCCAACGTCCCACTTGGACTGCGGCGACGAATCACCGCAGTCCAAATTTGTCAGTTGTCGTCCGTTTCTTCCTCTGGCGTCTCCACGTCTGGCGTTTCAATTTCGGGCTGTCCGGCGTCCGCCACGGGCGTGCTGGGCGCGGTCAACACTTCGGCCGGAGTCACGACCGTGATATCTTCGCTCGGCACACGAGCGATCGAGGCCACAGTGTCCCCTTCTTCCATGCGAATGATCGTGACACCCTGCGTGCCGCGGCCGATCTGGTTGATGTCCCGGACACGAATTCGCTGGATCTTGCCCTGGCTGGTGACCATCAAGACTTCGTCCTGTTCGGACACGCCGATGATGTCGACCACCTTGCCGTTACGAGCGGTCGTCTTGATGTTAACCAGACCCTTGCCGCCGCGTTTCTGACGGCGGTAACGCATGCTGCTCTTCTGCGCTTCTTCCCCTTCGCCTTCGACTTCATCGGGTTCTTCGACGGGGGCCGGTTCTTCAACTGGAACGTCTTCCTCGGCCCCGTCTTCGCTGACGACTGGCGTCTCGACGACGACGATGGGTTCTTCATACCCAAACGGCGTGCGCTTGCCGTAGCCGTTTTCGCAGATCGACAGCAGATCCATCTCCGGATCGGCGACGACCATGCCGACGACGTGGTCTCCCTTGCTCAGCTTGATTCCCTTCACGCCGCGGCTGTTACGCCCCATGCTGCGGGCATCTGACTGTGCAAACCGGATCGAGTGCCCGTTGGCCGTGGCCAGCAGAACATCGTTTGCCGGACCGACGATGACGACATCGATCAGTTCGTCACCCTCTTCCAGCTTGATGGCGATGATGCCACCCTTTTTCGGGCGACTGTAAGCGGCCAGCGGCGACTTCTTGACGATGCCCTTGCGAGTCGCCATCAGCAACTGCCGGACCGCGTCGAAGTGTCGCACGGCGAGGCAACTGAAGATCTTTTCGCCCTCTTGCAGTTGCAGCAGATTGACGAGCGCGCGTCCCTTGCTGGTACGGCTGAGGAGCGGCAGATCGTAAACCTTCTGCCAGAAGACCTTGCCGCGATCCGTGAAGAACAGCAGGAAATCATGTGTGCTGGCGACGAACAGATGCTCGATCGGATCATCGTCTTCGACCTTGGCTCCGGTAATCCCACGTCCGCCCCGATGCTGGGCCTGGTACGTATCGAGAGCCATTCGCTTGATGTAGCCGCGATGACTGAGCGTCACGACCATCGGCTCTTCGGTGATCAAGTCGCCCCGGTCGACGTAAGACAGTTCCTCGTCGGTGATCGTGGTGCGCCGTTTGTCGTTGTACTTGGCTGCCAGCATTACCATTTCGTCGCGAATAATGGCCAGGATGTTGGCTTCATCCGACAAGATCCGAACGTACTCGGCAATCTCATCGAGCAGCTTGGAAAACTCTTCGCCCAGCTTGTCACGTTCCAGACCCGCCAGCGAACCCAGTTGCATGGCGACGATGGCTTCGGCTTGAGTCTGCGACAGCGAATACTCAGTGGCGACCCCGCGTTCCCCTTGAAACGCGGTAAATCCCTTTTCTCCGAGAGCCCGGGCGATCATTTCGCTGGGCACAGTAATTTTCTGCAGTTCTTCGCGGGCAACAGCACGGCTGGATGACCGGCGGATCGTCGCGATGACTTCATCGATGTTCAACTGGGCGATCAACAAGCCTTCGACCGTGTGCTTGCGTTTTCGAGCTTCCGCCAGCATGAACTCGGTGCGGCGTCGGATGACGTCGATGCGGTGTCGCAGGAATTCCTGCAGCGTTTCCTTTAACGTCAGCAACTGCGGGCGGCTGCCGACCAAGGCCAGCATGATGAAACTGAAGGTGCCCTGCAGCGGTGAGAATTGGAACAACTGGTTAAGGACGACTTCCTTGTCCGCATCCCGTTTGATGACGATGTGCAGCCGAACCTGCCACGCCGGCAGGGTGCGGTCGGTCAGATCGATGATGCGGGAAATGCCCTTAATACGTTCGTCGCGGACCAGTTCTTCTAGTTTCTCACGCAAGCGGTCGCGCGTTTCGAGATACGGAATCTCCGTAACCACGATGACGTCGTGGTTCTTGTCTTCCTCGAAATGCGTCCGGGCCCGCATCGTGACGGTGGACCGGCCAGTAAGGTATCCCTGACGCAACCCCATGCGGCCGCAAATGATACCGCCGGTGGGGAAGTCGGGGCCTTCCAGCACTTCCAGCAAGTCATCCAGACCCGCGTCAGGATTGTCGATCAGCACCACCGTGGCGTTACAGACTTCCGCCAGATTGTGGGGCGGTACGCTGGTCGCCATACCGACGGCGATACCGGTCGAGCCGTTGATCAACAGGTTGGGCAGGCGTGACGGCAGGACGACCGGCTCCATCAACCGCTGGTCATAGGTGGGAACGTAGTCGACCGTGTCGCGGTTGATGTCATCCAGCAATTCCGAAGCGACGGCCGACAGGCGAGCTTCGGTATAACGCATGGCCGCCGGGGGCAGACCGGCCAGCGAACCAAAGTTCCCCTGTTTGTCGATGAGAATCTCACGCATCACCCAGTTCTGGGCCATGCGGACGAGCGTCGGGTAGACCGAGCCTTCGCCGTGCGGGTGGTAATTACCGCTGGTATCGCCGGCGATCTTGGCACACTTGATACGCGACGAATTGGGACCCAGATTGAGGTCATTCATCGCCACCAGGATGCGGCGTTGAGAAGGCTTCAGCCCGTCCCGGACATCCGGC
>JAQGHS010000116.1 GCA_028291605.1 Planctomycetaceae bacterium
CGCTGCGACGACAGATGTCATCTCACTCAACGGCACGCCTTGCAGCACCCACTCCACCGGCCGCTTCGCCGGCGCCTCGTTAATAGGCCTCTGCTGAAGTTTGGCATCCATCTGACGCGACAACTCAGCCATATTCGCAGATTTTCCCAGCAGGCTGGCCCCCGTCTGCGCTGCACCAGAGGTCTTCTCGACCTGCGGAGCAGGCTGCTTCACCTTGAGCGGCGGATTCCCCCCCTTCGCCAACCGAGTCACTGGAGGTCCCATCCCACGTGCCACATCAGCCATATTCACGGATTCAACCAGCATGCTGCACCCCGTTCCCAAAGAGCCCACAGCAGCCTCCCGCGAACATCCCGCAGAAATCCAACGCTGCCGACTCAGTTCTACAGCACCCCGTTGCAGCCAGCGAATTGACGAAACGCGGCAAATTCCAGGGATTGAGGTCGCTCCAGCAGATTTCAGCCCGGCAAATTCCAGCAATCCGAGCAGTTCAGTCGCCATCTCAAAGGGGTGTGCGCCCTCGAACTGGGCGCGCAGATTCGCAGCCGATTCAAACCCGACCTGAGATGCCTCTTGGAGACCCAAGTTGCGGAAGCAGCTCCGGGCCCCCAATGCCGGGAGGTATTTTCGCGAGGGGAAATTCAATGTAGCCGAAGTCGCCAAGACTTCGGGAGCCGTCACCTTGCGGCCAGAACTCTGGGCGAGTTCTGCTACGAGGCGCCCGGCGTAAGCCGGATGGTTGTTCGCGACGGGCGATTAACCACCAGCGCTGATCCCCGCACCTACCAGGCGAGCCGGGCGGCGTAAGCCCCCGGATTCTGCGTGAGCGGCATGGCGCTAGCCACCGGTTCTTCCGTACGACCCACCCCCAGGCGAGCGTCCGGCGTAAGCCGGATGGTTGTTATGCGGTCAGTAGCAACCCTGCCGCGCGATTCAAACCTGACGATCAGAAACCGTCCCGTAGAAGATTCCTTCTAACATTTTAGCCGAATGCAGTCCTGTAACTTTCCGCCACTGGGCTTGCCCCAGTGGTTCCCGCGCTTCTGCACTACCCCCAACCTCCCGCCGATCGTAGTGCAAAAGCGCGGGAACCACCCCGCAAGGGGGGTGGCGGAGTACGAGCGATGCGGATTGGTTGATCTAGGCCGTATAACAACCATCCGGCTCACGCCGGACGCTCGCCTACGAAGAGGCGCCAACACAACCCCTCCGGAACCAACTACAACCGATCCAGCGGACTCAACACACCCGTCGCTCCCAGTTGACTCACATGCGTGTAAATCATCGTGGTACTGACATCCGCATGCCCCAGCAATTCCTGGATCGTACGCAGATCCTGGCCAGACTCCAGCAAATGCGTCGCAAAGCTGTGCCGCAGGGTATGGCAACTCGCCGGCTTCGTCAGGCCGGCCTTCCGCACGGCCGACGCCACCATCTTCTGCACCGAGTTCTCATGAATATGATGCCGCCGCAACTGCAACTTCTCGGTCCCCGAGGCCGCCTCATCCGCCTCCCGCGGCCGCGGCTCGCGACTGAGGGCCTTCGCCGGAAACACATACTGCCAGTTCAGGGTCCGGCCTGCCTGTGGATATTTCGCCGACAGGGCATACGGCAGCCACACCCACCCCGCCCCGAGCTGCAGATCCTCGCGATGCAACCGCCGCACCTCTTCCACCTGTTGCCGCAGGCCGGCCATCACCTTCCGCGGGAACGGCACCACTCGATCCTTCTCCCCCTTCCCGTCCCGCACGATGATCTGCTGCCGGTCGAAATCGAGATCCTTCACCCGCAATCGGCAGACTTCCATCAACCGCAGCCCGGCCCCGTACATGAGCCCGGTCATCAATCGACACGGCCCCTCCGGCACGGCATTCAGCACCCGCCGCACCTCATCGAGACTCAGCACCACCGGCAACCGTTCCGGTGGCTTCGCCCGGACCGCATCCAGCTTCAGCTCGAGCTTCAGCACTTCCCGGTACAGAAACACGATCGCCGAAAACGCCTGATTCTGAGTACTCGCCGCCACCCGGCGTTTCACCGCCAGATACGTCAGATACTCATTCACCTCCGGCGGCCCCAGCGTACGCGGATGCTGCCACTCCCCGGTCTGTTCCTTGAAAAACCGCAAAAACTCGGTAATCCACCGGACATACGCCTCTTCCGTGCGAATCGACAAATGCCGCACCCGCATGAGGTTCCGCACATCCGCCAGCAGTCGTGAGTTACTTGCCATATCGAAATCTACAGAAGGTCAGAATAAATAAATCTACAGAAGCGACGAATAATGAAATATACAGAACTCAGCAGACCTCGACCACCCACCCTGCCACGAGGCTCCAAAGTCTTGACATAAGCCACTACGTCCACTAGCATTAAAGCATTCCGCCAAGCTCGTGGCAAGGCGGGTCTGCAGACGTCATTAGACTTCTTGTTAGGCCAAGAGAGCAGTTCGCGTTTCCGTATTAGCGTCTACATTCTCGTCGAGAGGCAGTTCAACATGCGAACGATGGCGTTGATCATGATTTGTGCGTTGATGGCCACTGCCACTCTTGCCGCGGATGCGGCCCGCACCGTGACCGTCAGCGCACAAAGTGAATTCCGGGTAGCACCTGACGAAGCCATTATCATTTTCTCCATTGAAACTGGTGATGATAAATTATTGCTGGCCAAGGGCGCGAACGACTCACGCACGCTCGCCCTGAAAAATACCATTAAGGCTCTTCCGCGTCCCGTGGATGATTTCAAGGTGACCAGCCTGACTGTAAGAGACCGTCGTGACGAGAACGGTACGCTGATCGAAGGGAGCACTGTCACTCGGTCGTTTGAGATACGGACAACAGACTTCACGCAGATCGACCAGATTATCGGTGACATCGCTGACGCGGTGGGAGATAATCTCCGAATCGGAGATCTCAGATTGCAAGTTCGAGATCAGAGAAAGGCCCAGTTTGAATCGCGGCGAATCGCCGTTGAGATTGCGAAAGAAAAAGCATCTCATTTAGCAGAGTTGAATCAAATGAAGATTGGTCGTGCAATCACCATCCGCGAGGGCGTCGAATACAATCCATACGCCGGCGCTATGGGTGGAATGGCCTTGTCTGCAAACGCGATACCGGACGGTGAGTATGTTGGGCCTATCGCCCAGCGATTACATCCCCAGAGCAGGGTCCAGAACATTCATGTCATCCGTCAACAAACAAAATCTGCGAAGGAAAAGGTCAGTACTCCGGATCCTAAAGCGACCGAAAAGGAAAATCTGCTGCTGCCCGGCTTAGTAATTCTAAACTCCACAGTGACAATCGAGTTCGAGATGCTGCCAAAGGAATAGCACAATCACAACTTGGCCTAACAAGCGGTTCAACCCGACATTGTGCCGCGGGCGGGTTGAATGTGTTTAGTCAACTCACTCGCGCGGCACAACGCGGGTTAACCTGGGCGTTAGGCAGTGAAAGCATAGTTCAACTGTGAATCGCGCATCATGACAGCGAAGCAAAACACCAAGCCGCGGTTATTGTGGGTCACAGCTCTACTGTTTTTGCTATTAGCATACCCGATGAGCTTCGGCCCAGTGCTGTACCTCTTCTCGGAAGCCCCAAGTGAAGATATGCCGCGGTACGAGGCCATCATGATGTTCTACGCTCCAATACAGCGTAGTCCATTGTTGAAGTTGTATCCGAGCGATCCGGTCTCAATAGCCTATCAAGCCTATATGGAATGGTGGCTCATTTGGGCTCCTGTTCACAATTGACTGTTATTGCATCACAACGTGCGTATGATACGTGATTGCGAAGTGTGCGCGTAAATCGCACCTAACCAGCGGTTCAACCCGACATTGTGCCGCGGTCGGGTTTGGGGTGTAATCAATATCGGTCGCGCGGCACAATGCGGGTTAACCTGGGCGTTAGGCAGTTTTAGTTCCATCAACTGAGTGTCTGTCTTGAAACTCGTTGAACGGGACGTCGGTTGTTTGGTTGCTTGCAGATGCGGGCTCAATGGCAACTCGTTACAAAGCGGCGCGTCTCTCCCACACTCGCTTGCAATCGGTGCGTTGTGGATGGCTCGTCTTGGGCACTGATGTTGTGGAGTTTCCTTGCAGGTGCGGCTTCAATGACAACGCGTTTTCAGCGGACGCGTTTTCAACACTCGCCTGAACTCGCTGCGTTGTGGGTGGCTCAGGTTCGGGGTGTCGTCTGGTGGGGCACCCTGTATCATGACTCGGGTAGCCTGGTTTAATCCTCGTTACACATTGCTCACCATTTTGTTGGGGTGGCCTCGTGGTGGGCGGTTTGGTTCGGGCCTCATCCCCAAGGACAGTCGCTCGTCAATCGGTTGGGGCTGTCGTTTGGTGGGGCACCCGGTATCATGACTCGCGGGCCTAACAAACGGTTCAACCCGACATTGTGCCGCGGGCCGGTTTGGGGGTAATCAATATCGCTCGCGCGGCACAACGCGGATTAACCTGGGCGTTAGGCCGGAAAGCATGGAACCTCTGGGAATTCATCCTCTGGCTTACTTCTCCGACTGGTTTGTTCAACCACTGGTCGCCGAAGACGCCTCAGTCAAAGGCGTGATGGATTGTCTCAACCGTCATCCACTGGCAACGGACGAATCCGCCTGTGACTACGTGATGCGCGAACGACGTTATTACGAACGGCCAGGTCGCTTCAGGTTGTTCGGGGAAACCCAAGACACATTTTATTGCTTTGTCGCGGCCGGGCAGGAAAGGCGGGTCGACCCGCCGGTCTATCTCGAGACGTGTCTCGATTTGCAAGTCGACTATAATTGCCGGTTTGACGACATCATCGATGGAGATCACATTCTCGTCTGTGATCGCTTCACAGACTTTCTATGGCACATGCTCGGCCAGCACGTCTGTCTTCGGACGGAAGGCAGTGCTATCCTTGCCCCTACTGTCAACGGAATCCTTGGACAAGTCAAAAGCCAGCTGGAACCTGAATTCACTAACCCTTTGGGCAAGCCGTTCTGTGCAGGTCATACGTTATACTTCTCGGAAGACGTTGTCTGTTCACCAAGTTGGGGAACGGCCTTTGCCAACCACCAAGCACGCGATCGGTTTCTCAGGCAGCATCAGTGGATTCCGTCCACAAAGCTCGCGAAGCCGTCATGGGCCTAACAAGCGGTTCAACCCGACATTGTGCCGCGGTCGAGTTTAACGTGTTATTCAAATCACTCGCGCGGCACAACGCGGGTTAACCTGGGCGTTAGGCTGCGAAATGGGAATTGATACCTTCATTGAGTTCGAAGACGGCGAGCCGAAAGGAGATGTTCTTGATCCAGACGACCTCACGGCCCAGCTGTTGGACTCCGTGACAGCCTCTACCTCTTGCTGCTTGTGCTTCATTGACCGTTACGGCGATACCACCTTCAATCAACTTCAGATTCCTGTACTCATTGAAGAACTTCAACAGGCAACCAATCAAGCGTCTGATCCCAAGGTCAAGTCACATGGACAAGCACTTCTGGCACTCGCTCTGAGAGCAAGGTCAGAAATTCACACTTATGTCAAATTCTACGGTGATTAGTGCGAAACGGTTCGTGACCCAAAAATCTGGTTCCACAGAACCGCGGCCTAACAAGCGGTTCAACCCGACATTGTGCCGCGGGCGGGTTTGGCGTGTAATCAATATCACTCGCGCGGCACAACGCGGGTTAACCTGGGCGTTAGGCAGTGGAGGCGCGATAGCGGCGTTGTGATGTGCAAGAATACCCTCGCGGGGTGGTCCACGTTGCGGGCAACAGCTGCTGGCAACCTCTGCCACTCTGCGTGAGTGATCTGGGAATATCCACGATGATCGCGTGATTGCCTTGGAAACACCAGTTGATCGCGGATATGATCACTGGAGGGCGGAATATCCACGATCATTGTGATGAAACATTGTTAGGCAGTTTCAATGGTGACCGCTGCAATCCAACATTCGCGTTTCCAGCGCGCACTCACTGCTGCTGGCAGTCGACTCACCGAGCTTCAGCTTCGTCGTCTCGTATTCAACTACTGTCAGAAGTATCAAGACGATTACTCGTTCGACCAGCTCACAAATGCATTTGCGTACCTCGACCTTACTCTCAGCGACGGCTCAGACTTGCTGGTAGCTGATCTTAAGAACGTGCATCAGCAGGTTGAGGAAGCAATCGGTGAGTACTTCGAAAGTCTCAACGAAGTGGCGATGGCAATACACAGGTTACTGGATGAAAGGCCCTTTACCGTCTCGGACGCGCTTGAAACAATTCAGCACGTGTGGCGCGCTCACTCTTGCAATGAAGCGGCCGAGGTTTTTGTAGAACGTGAAGATCGAATTCTCTGTGAAATGATTTCCACACTTCCGAGCAGTGCCTAACTGCAAACTACCGTAATTCAATATAGGCTCCTTAGCTTGGACGCAAAAGTGCCTAACAAGCGGTTCAACCCGACATTGTGCCGCGGGCCGGATTAATGTGTGATTCAACTCGCTCGCGCGGCACAACGCGGGTTAACCTGGGCGTTAGGCTGATCTATGCGATATTGGGTCGCAAATCTGATGTACCGACTCAGATTTCCACGGGGATGGCTGCGGGGAGAAGATTTTCGTCCGCACTTCGACGGCTACTTGCTAAACGCCTGCACGCCAATTCCAGTTGGACTCGAAGCGGCGGCCGTGGAATCCATCCTCGCTCGCCGCCTGCAGCAATCTTTTCGTTGGATGCGACTACTCCGCTTCGTCTTGCGCCGAGGGGATCGAGTGCAGTATTGCCTGGGCACTTTAACACCTCGTCGACAATACTTGAAAGCCTGGTCGTCATGGGAAGATCTTGCCGAAGGCATACCGCCCAGGGACATCGCGGAGTATTGGCGGTGATTATCGTAGTAGTGGCCTAACAAACGGTTCAACCCGACATTGTGCCGCGGGCCGGCTTGGGGTGTAATCAATATCGCTCGCGCGGCACAACGCGGGTTAACCTGGTCGTTAGGCGGAATGGCGAGTATCATCTCGCAATCAAGACATGAACGAATTCGTGCTATGCGTAAGCGGAGTGGACCTTGACGTCGATGCTTGCCTTTCGACATGCCCCTTCACCCCCGTGCATGTCTGGCGTAAAGCGACAGCTAAGTCGGATGATGGCTCTGATCATGGCCTTCAGACTAGCGGGTTCAAGATAGAACTAGGCAACGCATCGGCAGGTTTCCATGATCAACAAAAGACTGCCACCGAATTTGTCCGGCATCATCGGAATATCTTGAAAGCAATGGCACAATTCCCGGGCGTCGAAACGTTTGGGCTCGTGTTGGTGTTTCAGGTGACGCTCACTTCCGGATTATGCGGTTTTATGATCAGCTCGTCATCGGAATTATCTTGGCATGCATTGGATGTGGGGCTTAGTATCAACACTGTCGTATGGTTGGAACAGGAAGACATAAACGACTGATTTCAAATGCGCGTCGCTTCTGTTCACCAAAGTAATCAACAGCAACGCGAAAAGACCGCCTAACAATCGGTTCAACCCGACGTATGCCGCGGGCGGGTTTGGTTGGTGCTTGGCACGTCGCTCGCGCGGCATACGCGGGTTAACCTGGACGTTAGGCGGACAATCCAGAATGGATCATCGCCGAAATTGCATTTGGCGAAGACGGTGAGGTCGTTTCCATTTGGGTGGGCGCATTTGGCTCGCAGCAGGCCGTCGATGAGTATGTCGAAGAGCAATATGAAGAAGAACGAGATCATGACCCAATCAGCCCTTTCGCTGCCGACATCGGGCTCACTTTCTACGACCATGATTTTATCGAAGTTCATCACGAACTTGCTCTATCGCGGCAGGGAAAAGCGGCTTTATCTGGGCACTCGTATGCGGAACATTTCGCCGACAAAGCCGCATTAGCATTGTCCCATTACGACGATTTCGACACGCTATTTCTCCTGTATGGCTACGATCATGCGCGTTACCCTCAATCAAAGCGGCCGTCAGAAAGGATTCAATTCGTAGGCACGTTCGAATACAAAACGGAAAACCTCGCCTAACAAGCGGTTCAACCCGACATTGTGCCGCGGGCGGGTTTAACGTGTTATTCAAATCGCTCGCGCGGCACAACGCGGGTTAACCTGGGCGTTAGGCGGCAATGGTCATGTACCGATTCATCTGCCTTATGAACCGTCGGTTTCGATCCACACATCGATCACTGTCATGCATGACACTTTTATAAGCCGCGTCACTGCTGTCGACTGGGCAAGTTA
>JAQGHS010000355.1 GCA_028291605.1 Planctomycetaceae bacterium
TCATATTCCGCCTCGACCAACGCATCCAACGCCGATTCGACAATGTCCTCCAAGGTCGTCGGCGACAGCTCTCCCCATCGTTTCCGCTCGACAAACTCTTGCAGCGCCGCATGCACCTGGGGAACCGGCACCCCTTGATCCAGCAACGGCTGAGCCAGCTTGATCAACTCCGCCCGCTGCTCCAACCACGCACCGCTGCCCCGCCGGTCGCTCACCGCGTCCCCACGGACACTCCCACCATCCCGCACGGTCTTCGCGACACCAGACTTCGCGACACCAGAAGTCTGCTCGACCTGCGGAGCAGGCTGCCTCACCTTAAGCGACGGACCCCCACCCTTCCCCGACCGAGGATCTTGAGGTCCCATCCCACGCGCCACGTCAGCCAGATTCACGAGCTCAAGCAACATGCTGCACCCCGTTCCTAAAGAGTCGACAGCATTGTCCCGCGAACATCCCGCAGAAACCCCACGCTGCCGACTCAGTTCTACAGCACGCGGCCGCAGCCAGCGAAATCACGAAACGTGGACAAATTCAGGGGTTGGGACCGCTCAAGAAGATTTCTGAGAGGCAAATTCCAGCGATCCACGCAGTTCAGCCGCAAATTCAAAGCGGTGTGCGCCCTCGAACTGTCCGGCAGATTCGCAGCCGATTCAAAATCGACCGGAGATGCCTCTTGTTGACCCCAGTCGCGGAAGCCACCTGGGTCATCCCGCGAAATCGTGCCACTGCTTCGGGGCGGCGCCATCGCGGCTAAATCTGGATCGGACGTCGCCGCCGTACCTCAGCAGTGCTCGTGGAGACTCGTAAGCCCACGGAACCACTGCTTCGCCTCTTGTGGCAGGCAACACAGTGCCACCCTGCCACCAACCCATAACGCCCGCAATCGATTACGCATATTATAGCGTTTTAACAAAAGCTGTGCGCCAACTGAAAGTATGAGAGTACCAGGGTGTGGTGGTATGAGAGTAAAGAAAAGTCCGATCGAATTCCGCCGCTCTTACTCCGTTACTCTCACACCCTCACACTCTCAAACGCATTTCGGATGCGTAATCATTAAGTGAAAACGCTCTAACCTCGAAAACGATTCGGTGGTCGACGTGACCGAGGCTCGCAGCCAAGACGGGCGAGTTGCAACTTTGCAACTGTCGACAGGAAGAAAATCCTGGAAGTGACTGCAGGTACAGGTTATCTTCAAGGCGCTTATCCGCAGCACTGTACCCCACAGATTCCACCCGGGACATGTCGTTTTACGTTGTATTGGTGCTGACTTTCCTCCAGTGGATAGAATTCTTCCGAGACACGAGGAGTTCAAGGTCAACGACCGGACGTTTGGGAGAACATTATGTCTCGAAGTGTTTTATGGGCTTTAAGTGTTATTGTGTGTGTCAAAGCCTATTTAATTGATTTGTCATTGCCAGCGATCGCCTCAGAGGTCGCACCGCAATCCAAACTGTTGATTGAGATGCCTGCGAGCGTCGTACAGGCGATTGAAGGTGGGATCCGGAAGTATCCGCACTCGGAACGCAATCCGGCAAGAAAATCGCTGTACGACTTCAATCAGAAGAACGCCCTTGAATCGCTCACGAAGCTGCGCAAACTTCGCTGGCCCGATTACTCAAAACTCAAGCTCGTGCAAATCACAGATGTAGAGTCCAAATGTCCCCCGCGGCAGATTCACATAGGTTGGATCCATTCCGAAGAAAAGGGTTCCTGCAATCTACTGACCACGGAGAATGCGTTCGTTTCATTGCCATCTGAGCGCTACCGCGTGGAGCCCTTCTCTTTCGAACGATACTGGAAATCCGAACGACTCAGATTTCAACTTGACAAGCCAGAGCTCGGCTCGGAATACCTCTCTTGGGTAACCGGTAACGAGAAAGGCGGGATTCAATCACGTCAGCAGGACGCACTGGACATTTTTCACTTCTTCTATTTGGCAGCCATGTTCGACAAGTCGAACGATCTTACAAAACTGTTGGACCGAGAATTGGGTGACGGACGGTGGGATAGAGAAGGTCCACTCGAACACACATGGTGGAACCTTCACAAACATCGTCGCCGAAAGCAGCTTGCATTGCTTCAAAGCGGGGCTCCATTTGTCGAAGTCCTGGCCTATTGGAAAGAGACGGAGCAATTGTTTGACGATGCAGAATTGCAGCGATTTACCCAACGGCTCGAACGGCAGATCACTGAGGACCGCGACATCAAGGACTTGGATCCGACCGCTATCGCGCGCCTGACTCCGGATGAGCAGGTTCGCTACTGGATCTTGCGTCTGCCGCAGGATCGCGGAGATGTTCGTTATTCCATCATCCTATCCAACGATCCGGGTCAATCAGCAGCATCGAGTTTGAGCAAGCTGGATTGGGCCGCAGTGCCACAGCTCATCGATGCGCTGCGTGACACTCGGATAACACGCACACTACATCAAGCAGAATGGGATTCACCCACTTATGTATTGCGAGTTCAAGACTTGGCTTGGACCATCTTGACCGGATTTTTCAACGAGCCATCACAGTTCCAAATACCCGGCGACGTACTGTCGGTAACTCCTCCGCACAAGCAAGAGGAAACAGTTCGCAAGATCGAGACGTGGTGGCAGGAAAACGGGGGGAATTCCGAAAGGGACTGGTGGTTGTCGCGGCTCAAGTCTCCTGCTGTTCAAGTTCGGGTGCGCGCCCTCAAAACGCTTGAGCAATTGGATGCGACCGCCGTCAACAGTGCGTCGCAACTGCTCAAGTGGGTGGAATCGGTGGAAAACGACGAACTGCTGGTCTACTGTGACCTGTTGCGCCAACGCGGTTTCAGCGATCGAATTCCAAGACTGGAACAGTGGTTGGATCAGCAGCGGAAGCAGGGATACAAGAGGAGTTCGTCAACTTTCTGGCTACGGCATGGTCAACTGCGAGATTTCCAATATCTGCAGCAGTCCTTGCGGATGAAGACTCAGGTACTACTAAATCGGGACGACCGGTTGGCTGTTGTATTTAGACTGACTTCTGGGCTTCCGTGGGGAAATCTCGAAGGCCAGGCATACGCGCGATTTAGTTTATTCGCAATCCCGCTACTCGTGGACATCTTGGACCGTGATCGCCTGGTGGGTCTCCCTCACGGCAAAAAACGCAATTACATGAGTGAGTTATCTTCCTCGGAATCTGCCTTTCAAGCCCTGCAAGAGCTGACAGGACACAAGGTGGATTGGAACCGGAAAGGAGCGATGTCGGCACGAGTCGCGGCGATGAACAGTTGGCTGGCATGGTGGCACGAAACAGGGAAGGTTGAATACTTGCGACAGCATCCGGAAGTGCAGCCGCTGTTCGAGGATGCCTGGCAAAAGGGACAACAGATCACTACGAACAATTTGAAGGAGATGGTCGAAGTCGAAGATCCGCGGGACTATTGCCGAATGACATATCAGGTGCCTCGCGAATCGGTAGCGCAGCTCGTGGCCAACGGAACGCTCCTTGTCAACACCGTGCCACAATTTGCCGATCGCTTTCGATTTGCTACACCTTCCGCCGCCGAAACATGGTTTCGCAGTGCGTCGTCCACTGCCGGTCGCCCGCTCCCCTGCATGGTCGTGCCGATCGCCGACTCCATAGAAATGGACTCGCAGAGACGAATCTGGTGTCGCTGGAATGCTTTAGGATATCCTCCCGCTGTTTTCGAAAAGGGAAAATGGACCTCATTCAGCGATCAACGTCATTTCGATAGTGTGCCTCTGGGGACATTTAACACGGACTCTCGTTCATTTCTTGTTCCACCGCGCGCCGGTAGCGCAAACTCAATGTGGTTTCCAACGATGATCGTTGGCGAGTGCAGTAGCGAAACTGAGTTCGATCTGCATGATGACGAGGGCTGGCTCCACTTCCGGGTTCCCGAACTCACGACAAGCCCGGCTTTCGACCGCATCGTCAAGACGGCACCGCAGCCGAAAACAAATCAACACGATTATCAGCAATTCCTCCGTGACGAGGTCGGCCGCCTCTTCATCACCCAGGGAAACATTAAGCTCATCGAGAAGGGAAGAGAGCTCCCTTTCTCCACTCATCTCCGCAATCTGCATTCGGATTTCGGTCACCCCCGGGGCGTGATTGGTAATGGCGATGTCTGGTTAGTGACTCGCTATTCCCAGGATGGGCAGTCGATCGTCGCGGCACGGGCTGTCGAGCAAGGTCAGATCGTCGAAAAATCGCTCCCGCTGGCTTCCAAAGCCGGAGTCCCCCACGTGTGGATCAATGACGGACCGGTGGAAAGTAGCGACCCTGCAAAAAATCGTGATCGATGGACCACAGCCTACGATGTGAACGGAAATGTTGCCGCTCGCCATGCTGGACATCATGTTGGAATCGATCCTTGCGGCGGACATTGGCTGGCACTCGGACCGCGAGGGCCGATTGCATCGCTCGCAAGAATCAATCCCGATGGGAAAAAACATTCCTGGAAGAATCAAAACAAAGGCCGCGATATTTGGCTCAGGGGATTAGCCGACCTCACCTTTGCACCAGACGGTACGATTTGGTTACCACTGGGGAACGAGTTGATCCACCTCGGCTATGATGACGACGCGATCAAGGAGATCGAGCGATTCCCATTACCGGAATCTAACTGGACGAGTTCTCTCTGCGATGTCAACGGTGATGTCTGGCTCGCTTGTGATGACGATGGGGGTGCCGACGAGCCACCGCGGGCCTATCGCTTTGCCACGCATGGCAAATCTCCCGGAAAATAGGCTGCCTGCCGCGGTCCGACACACTGTCCGAAACACCAACGTCGGTCAATGTGACTCGATGCGACCGACGCAGGTTCGACACGATCTTCCCTTCTGATTTCGAACATTCGATAATAAGCTCAAGAACGGCCAAAGGGATGGATGCACTAGAGCGGTTCCAGAATCTCCGTAGCGGAATCTCGTGAGAGTTCCTCGATAGTCTCCAGACTTTCGAGGCGGAACTCTTACGAGATTCCGCTACACCAATTGTGGATGCGCACTAGTCGCAATGAACTAGACATTGAGCGAACAGATCGGCTGGCTGATGTACTCCGAAGCAAGTTTACTGATCGCAATTTCATTTATGTTTTGTACTGGCGGATGTGGCGCGCAGGACGCGCGACCTGTTCCGATCGCAGCCGTTCCGAAGATGTCCAGCGCACAATTGGCTCGTGATTTGACTGCGGCAACGCACGGTAGTGTGAGTGATCGCTGTGCCGCACTCAGGCAACTTGGCAATGATTGGTCGCGTAAACGCAAGATTCCAGGCGGATTTTCGGATGTGCCGATTGAGAAGCCGGAACCTGAAGCTCCGGCAATCCAAGCTGGCGACATCGAGGCCATCGCTATCGTATTGCAGACAGCACTTGCCGATTCACATCATGAAATTCGCGAAGCGGCGTCGATCTGTCTCGCTCGGGCTCCGCATCCATCACCTGCAATCGGTGCGGCCATCGCCGTGGCATTGAGCTCCGAAGACGGTACGGTCTTGTGGTATCTGTCTCAGCTCGATTTCGAGAAGTTTCCACTCCCAGATCCGGGGCCCTTCGCCGCTAACTTGATCAAGCATTTGAAATCAGACAAATTCAGCTCTCGGCACGCAGCATCGGATCTGATCCAGGGCTTCGGAAAGCGATTCGTCCCGTACACTGCCACAATGGTCGGAGCGCTGACTGAAATCAGTGAAGACGACAAATGGATAGCGCTATTGTGCATGGCCCGCGCGGGGATCTCCGAAGATGCCGCGAATCAATTAGCGATCCAAGTCAAGGATGGCACGCCTGAAACCAAGGCCTTGGCGTTTGTCGCCCTGTGTTCGGTTCCCGATAAGGCAGCCAGCTTTCTCCGAGACCACCCGGGTCTGGGGGCCAACCTGTCCGAGTACGATCGAGACTGGTACGAGATTCTCTTTTCGACCGCACCCGAGCAACAGAATTTGCGAGCGGCATTGAGCGCCGTCCCAGACCTTGGACCGCTGAATCTGGCATTCATCGGTTCGGCCGACTCGATTCCAATGCTGACTCGTCAACTGGAAACTGCCACAAACCATGAGAAGCCCCTCTTCCGCGCCTGCATGCGCGCCTGCGGTGGCAAAATTGATGAAGTTGTGCATCTGTCGCAGAACACACCGGTCGTTTTCAAGCCCAAGTCCGCATGGCCAGAAACTGATCCTCGCCGTAAATCCGATGCGGCTGGTCACGGGGATGGATTTACAGCGATTTTGGTGACCGGCGAGCTGAAATTCGCCGATGGGGGACATCCGTCAAATATTCAAATCCTGCGAACAAACGACGGCATGCTGCTCGGTGAATCACATAGCCAACCGATGCCCGTGAAATATGATCCAGCAACAGGCCGATTCGTCATCCGAACCGACGTGTTCGCTGCTTACGCCACCGGCAGTCCTCCCGAACCGGGTCCGTACCAAACGGGAAGTGCTCAGGTGCGGATTGAATCAACGGACGCCGAACCGTTC
>JAQGHS010000381.1 GCA_028291605.1 Planctomycetaceae bacterium
TGACGTTCAATTCCTCAGCCACTTCCGCCGCCGGCCGGCCGGCGATGGCCACCTGCTGGAAGATTTGCCACGTCGTCTCGGGAAAATCAGTTTGCACGATTTGCAAAACGCGGCTCAACAGATAACCGCGATATTCAGCCTCAGTAGCCTCCTCAATACTGTCCGGACTGCTCAGATCGGCGAATTGTTCCGTGACCTGTCCCGCCGGTGGCTGACGATTCTGCCAGGCCAGGACCGTATGCCGAAAGACCGTCCACAGCCACGCCCGAAAGCTGCGAGACGGATCATGCCGAAACTCCGGCAGTTTTCGAATCAGCAACACAAACAACTCTTGCAGCAGATCTTCCACTGAGCTCTCGTCGACGCCAAACCGTACGGCCCACCGTCGCAACAGCGGCGTAAATAGCCGAACGAACAGCTCCCAATCATGGGGAACCGGTCGATCACACAGGCGGTGCAGCAAAGTGACGGGCGTATCGAGCATGCGCAAGGACACCAGTGTCTGATCGTATCGCATCGGCACCGATGCGCATCTGGAAAGTATCCGGACAACTTGAATGCCTCGTTAAGATAGCAGATCCTAACGAGAATCCCCAAACGTCGGGAGCCCGTCCATTAGCAAGGTACGTCTTGGGGGGATGAAATGGGCGCGGCAATGGATGAAACTTAGCCCGAATAGCACCTTTTACATCCCTGACATTTCTCAAATGTCACATTATCGAGGCCAAATCATGCCCGGACCACAGACAACCGTGTGTACCGACTGCGGTGGAACGATGCAGGAAATCAAGCTGATCGCCAAAGGTTATAACTACTCGGCGGACCTCGCGTACGCAGCCATCGACGCGAAACGTTCATTTTGGAAGGGTACGCTGCCTCTCGAGGGAACGGTGCGATCCTACATGTGCAGCGGATGCAGCCTGATCAAGACCTATGGCTACCCGGAATCCGACCCCAGCGATCTCACCTCACGGCCGACCGAATGATACTCACGAGAGTACGCATTTACTGCTGATCGTGCAGCGCTCCTATTTCCGTATCGGTAATGGCGCGCCGGTAGAGTCGCACTTCACGAATCCGCCCCGTGAAGAAGTCTTGCTCGCCGCTGCCGATGCGGAGCGGCTGGTTCGTGGACAGGTCGTAGTCCTCGTTGCGAAAAGGGGCTGCCGACTTGGCGACCATCCGGCCATCGACATAAAGCTTGAGCTCTCCGCCGCTTCTCTGCGCGACGAGGTGCTTCCAGCCGGGGCCGAGGTCTTTGTCATACGAAATGCATTCGCCCGCCTTCACGGAGTAAACGCTGCCTCGGACGCCGGCGGGCGCGTCCTTTAACGCACTGGTGCAACTGCCGATGCTCGCAAACAGCAGGCCCTGGTAGACGGTCAGGCTGGTGACCCGAGTCCAGTTGTTGATCTCGGCACGCACGGGGTCGGTGGGCGGACCCGGTTCCCAACCGGGGGGCGAGAAGAATTTGTGCAAGGAGGTCCAGCCTTGCTCGTCGTCGTATCGCGAGACTTCGCCGCGCGGGATCGCTCCGGCATACAGCTTCCCGTTGTAAACGGTGAGAGCATTGATCTCCGAGCCGTCACCCAGACGGCCGCGATCCGCCCATTGCTCTCCGCCTTGATGCTCGACGACCCGCGCTTCCGGCCACATCCCCGCCAGCAACTTGCCGCGATAGATCTCCAGCGAATGGACCTGTAAATACTGCTTTTGATCGATGGGGGTGTCACCGATGGGAGTACCGGCAAATTCCCAGTTCCGACCGTCGAAGGCATACACGTTGGGATAACCGACATACAACTTGCCATCGTGGACCGCCATCGCGTGCGGATAACAATTCTTGGGCGGCTCGGCAGGCAAGCTTCCCGCAACGCTCCAACTCTTTTTCCCATCCCAGACGTAGACTCGATACGGGCGGCCGGCCCATTGCTTTTCACCCGGCGGAGGCAGGCCCCGATCTCCACCGACGTAGAGCTTCCCACCATACGTTGCCATGCAATTGATACGCAGCATCTCACTGGGCTGGCCGCAATCGGTCCAGGTGGTTCCGCCTTCGTAACGATAGACGCGCGCGGGCTCATATTCGCCGGAGAAGACTCGCGTCCAATCGTAAGTCGACGTGCCGGCGTATAAGTGTCCTTGATGGACGATGAGCCCCATCACTCCGGTCGTCTTTTTCTGGCCGACCCGGCCGCAGTCGATCCACTTCTGGCCGCTATCGTAGCGATAGACATGACACCAACCGGCTTCATCCTGGGCGTCGATATTGGCGGCATACAGGTGCCCGTCAAACACGGTGAGCGAGTTGCTGACGTAGTTGCTGGTGGGACTGGGCCGACCGCAGTCCTGCCAGTCACCGAGTTTTCCGTTATCGATCCCGAAGTAGACGTGTCGATCATCGCCAGACGACTGGTACCCGCCCGAACTCGCTTTCAAGTTGAGCGTCACGCCGCGCCGCAGCTTGGGGTCGTACCAACTGAAGACATCCCCCAGCGTGTCATCTACGATCTGATCGGTATGAACCCAGGCCGAGATGCTGAAGTCGCCGCGTCCCAACTGCAGCGACTCACTGGACGGTACTGTGAGATACGCACCTCGTCCATCGAACGAGCTGTTTGCTAAGTCGACTCCATGATTGACCGCGTGTTGCTCGCGCCCCGAGTGATCTCGGCAATCGCCCCGCAACTTCCAATAGCCCACCAATCCCTGCTGGAGGTCTGCGTTGGTTGTGGCGGCCACAGCCGGTTCCGCTCCGAGCAAACTTTGTTCGCAATCCAGACACCAGACTGCGAACGTGATCACCGGCAGCAACTTGGCAACGAATCTCATGGTAAGGTCCTGGGGCGTGTCTGAAGAATCGTTCTTAGCCCCGAGAGGGGCGACCGGATAAAGCCTGGGGCGGAAGCCCCAGGACTAGATGAAAATGGATTGTCCAAGCCCCGGAGGGGCGACCCAAGCTGGGGTCACGAATCGTGGGTCGCCCCTCCGGGGCTTCGATTTTCTCATCCGCCATGACCTGGGGCTTCCGCCCCAGGCTTTATCCGGTCGCCCCTTTCGGGGCTAAGGCAAACAGTCAACTATTTCTGTCGGTCGATCGGAAGACCAGCTACGAAACTGCCTCGTATTCCAATGGCGTTCAACGCGTCTCATTTTGCGGCAGCGTCCTTCGCAACCTGTTTCTCACGCGAGTCCGTCAACACGGAATAGAACTGGGTGAAGACGTTATCGTTCGCGGCATGTTCCGCGTGGCAGTCGAAACAGTCCTTCCGTTCAAAGGCTCGTTCTGCGGCGCGTACGTTTGAAGGCGACTTTCCCGGTGTGTCATGAAACATGAAATACGCCCAGCCCTCGGGGTACTTCTGCGAATCTTTGATCGCGATCTCGAGCCCTGAGGTCGGTGCGGCGACAAAGCCCGTTCGAGAAACCGGCCCCTTCGTTTTGGCGGGCTGCGATTGATTGTTCGTGACGATGAATACCGTCTGCTCGGGGAACTTGCCTGTGCTGACGTAATGGTCGAAAGCCTCTGGCTGGAGGTAGACATTGTGAAAGGTTCCCGGATTATCGGGGGATTTTTTAATGTCGCCGTCCGAATACCCGAGTCCAATCGACGTACCGACGACGACCCATTTCTCAAAGCCGGTGGGACGCAGCAGCTTTCCATCTTTATCATATTCGGGCAACGCCATCCCCTTCGGCATTGCGGCGGGCTTCTTTGCTGGCACAGGATCCGCGCCGATCAAGGCACACGCCGCCAGACCCGTCAGCAAGACGCCCACCCCTATTTTCCGAACTGGATATCGCATCTGGGACTCCTGACAGAACCTTTGTGGAATCATGGGAGATCGAAACACGCGTCGTTTTCGTCGGCGTCCGACATGCTATCATATTCCGTGCTTGAGAGAACTCGCTCAGACCACACCCTGAAGGAATTGTTTTGATGACGGAATCAGCCCGAATTCTGGTCCTTGGCGGTTACGGTTGTATTGGCGTGCAAACTGTGAAATGGCTGCTGGCCAACACCAGCGCCACGGTTGTCGTGGGCAGTCGTGAAGTCAGCGCTCAGCGAACGCAACGCCTCTTCGAGGATCATGATTGCACGCGCTTAAAATCGGTCGTCGTCGACGTCCGAGAGCAGCGGCAACTGGAAGAGGTGCTGTCGACCAACCAGATCACGCACGTCATCCATCTCGCGGCATTGCAAACGCCCGACTGTAA
>JAQGHS010000407.1 GCA_028291605.1 Planctomycetaceae bacterium
GAGCGACCCATCTGGTGGCCATTCTGGATCATTCGGCATCGATGCAAGGGCAAGCGGACGGAGAACCGTCATTTCGAGACTCGGCCATTCAGGAGTTGGAGCAGCGTTTTGCGAAACTGCCCCGACAAAGTGCCGTGACCTTGATTCGGACCGGTTCCAGACCCGTCACGTTGATTCGCCGAGGCGCGGTCGATCAGGCTCGCGAGGTCCTCAAAACCTGGCAGCCGACAGCTCCGCAGCATCGGATCGAATCGGCGTGGGAAGAACTGGGCGAGCAATTGGTGGAGGAATCGGGCTCGATCCTGTTCTTGACCGATAACATGCCTGAGCCGAACCGGATCCCAAAGAATCTGGAAATTGTTTCGGTTGGCCGGAAGCTCGACAATGTGGCTTTCGACGCAGCGCGTTGGACGTTTGATTCCGGCACGGGCAAAGGGACCGTGTTTGTTCGCGTGCAGAACTACGGCCGCAGCGCCGCCGAATGCGTGCTGGTCGCGACCGCCAAGGGCAAAGAAGTCTTGCGAAAACCATTGGCAATGGCCGCTGAAAAGGCTCAAGCGGTGGAACTTCCCGTACCGGGCGGCTTGGGAGCTTTGACGTTATCCATCGAGAAGACAGTGGATGGATCACGGTTTGACAATCAAATTCAACTGGTCGAGCCCAAGGTGCGATCGGTCAAACTCACGGTGCTACTGCCCAAAGGGGAATCTCAGCGGGAGATTCAACGCGTGCTGAAGATTACCCCCGATGTCAGCCTGACCGGTTTGGCTGACGCACAGCTCATTATCGGTCCTGCGGGAGTACTGCCGGAATCCAGGCCGGGTCTCTGGTGGTTGGGAATTGGCCCGATCAGTACGCAGGAAGCCGACAGCAATGCGGCAAAGGACCTGCTGGGACCATACTTGATCGACAAGCGACATCCGTTGGCTGATGGCGTTGTCCTGGGAGGCGTGGTGTGGGGTGGCGTTCAGCCCGTAAAGTACGACGCGATTCCCATCATCAGTGCAGGACAGACCCCGCTGCTCGCTCAATTGCGGGGCACTCAGACGACGGCTTTTCTGCTGAATATCGATCTCGCAAAATCCAACATCGTAGAAAGTCCCGACTGGCCAGTGTTAATTGACAATTTGGTCGAACAGCGTCGCGACGCCCTGCCCGGCCTGCGACGTTGGAACTATCGCGTCGGCGAGGTCGTCCAGTTCCGCCTGTTTGAGGGTCCCGATCCCACTCCCACCGAGCTCTTGACGCTGATCTCTGCCGCAGGAACGCGCAAGATCACTCGAGAAAGTATTGTCGAAATCGGCGACTTGCAGGATCCGGGGATCTATGAGCTCAAAGCTGGCGAAAAAAATGCGGGCCAATTCGCCATCAATTTCTTCGATCCTGCGGAATCCGACCTGCGAAACCTCACTCCCGGACGGCACAGCCCAAAAATCATCGTGACCGATTCGGGAATCACACTCGACAATCCCTACACGTGGGCCATCTGGATCGGTACCATCTTGATCCTGGCATTATTATTCGCCGACTGGTTTGTGTTACGTCCCAGGCCGGTGAAGTGAAAATATGCAGGGTTTCGACCGCTCATCGTCACGACCGCCTTTAGAATAGACAGCCGAGATACCGCAACCATGAACACCCTACCGCGTGAAACCGTGCTGGCGTTGTATCGCCAGATGCAAGTCATTCGTCAGTGCGAAGAACAGCTGGCCCGATCGCATCAACGCGGACTGATCCACGGAGCATGCCATACGTACGTCGGCGAAGAAGCGATCGCGACCGGTGTGTGTGCTCATTTGAACCACAAGGACGTCGTCTTCAGCACGCATCGCGGTCATGGTCACGCCCTCGCCAAGGGAGTCCCTCCGCGCGAGTTAATCGCCGAGTTATTTGGTCGCTCGACAGGATGTTCGCTCGGCCGCGGCGGCAGCATGCATTTGTTTTCTCCGGCGGTCGGCATGATGGGAACCAGCGGCATCGTCGGCCCCTGTATTCTGCAAGCGGCGGGAGCTGGATACAGTTTTAAACTGTTGAAGACCGATCAGGTGGCCGTGGCATTTTTCGGTGACGGTGCCGCCAACAACGCGGCCTTCCACGAAGGTCTCAACATGGCGAGTATCTGGAAGCTGCCGGTGTTGTTCGTCTGTGAAAACAACCAGTTTGCGACCGAAGTGCCCAGTTCCTATGCGTCGGGTAATCCCGCTATTGCCATTCGCGGCGTCTCCTACGGAATCCCGGGGATCGAAGTCGATGGCAACGATGTGCTGGCCGTCTACGATGTTGCCGGCGAGGCCGTCCGCCGGGCTCGTTCGGGGGGTGGACCGACTCTGATCGAGTGTAAGACCTATCGGACGCGAGCTCATGCCGAAGGGATGGGTGACTTCACCTACCGGACGCGTGAAGACGTTGAAGAATGGAAAAAGCGAGATCCCATCGCGCTGTTCCGGGCCAACTCGGAAGCCCAGAAAACGGCCAGTGCGGCGGACTTCGCGGCCGTCGACGCGGAGGTCCAGGCTGAGGTTGCCGAGGCGATGAAGTTCGCCGAAGGGAGCCCATGGCCGGAAGGTGCCACCGCGACGAAGCACGTGTATTGCGAAGTCTGATTGGCAATGAAAGTCGTTGATCGCTCCGCGATCGAAACGCGATTGCAATACCGACGTTTGAATTGGATTCGAACGTCGCGACTGCGAATGCGTTTCGATCGCGGAGCGATCAACGACTTTCACTCATCCAGCGGCAACGCGCGAAGCCGTTCGATAAACTGCAGGCAGGCGGCCACCAGAGGAACCAATTCGGGTTCCCCATGATCAGCGGCTTTGAGCATCGCCTGCTGATACCACAGAATATCCTCGCGCGATGCATTGAACCGTTCCCAGATCGGTTCGCCTTGTTCGATGTCGAAGACCATCGTTCCCAGGTTATGCAGCTTGTCGGCAAGCACGATGGCACGCACTCCGAACGACGCGACTTCGACCACTGCCAGATGGTCCACCTTACGATCTCGCCACGGACGCGAATTGCCGAGTTCGTCCAGCTTCCGCTCTGAGAGCCCATTCACCAGTTCGACGACCGTTGGCGGAAAATCACGCGCCAGGTCTTCGAGCGTGACGGCAGTATCCTCAACGACATCGTGCAGCAGTGCCGCCGCGAGAATGTGATCGTCGCTGATTCCGACCCGCTCCAATAGCAGCGCGACACTGGCGGAATGCGACAGATACGGGATGTCGCTGCCTTTCCGAACATCGTGGCGATGGGCTCGCGCCGCGACCCGAATGGCATGCTCAATCAGCGGAGAAAACGGGTGCGAGGGAAGTTGTGCAATGGCGGGCATGATGGTCGTTGTTCGCTCCGCGAACGAAACGCGTTCGTAGTAGCCAGGTCGAATGAAGAAAGAAGTTCGAAGCAATTTCAGCGTCAATATTGCAATCGCGTTTCGATCGCGGAGCGATCAACGACTTTCATTCGGCGTGTCGTTATTCTCCGGACGGCCTTCAATGTAGAACCAGTTGTGAATCGGCTTCAGAATCTCCTGCACCTCGGTCAGCAACTGCTGATCCAACGGAAGACTGGCCCAGCGAGCCCATTCAGCGATGCGTTCCGGACTGGCGGAACCGGTCACACACGTCGTGAGCTTTGGATTCGCCAGTGAGAACTGCAGGGCCAATTGCGCGATATCGACACCCTTACTCTGACAATGGGCCGCTGCCCGCTGACAGGTTTCTCGGACGAGCGGTGTCGCCTTATGCCACGGCGGTAGCGGAGCATTCGTCAGCAACCGGGCCGAGAACGGGGCCGCGTTCATGATCCCGACATGTTTGCTTTCCAGGTAGGGGATCAAGTCAGCCAGCATGGTGTTCTGCAAGGTATAATGGTTGTACGACAGCATCACATCGAGCGGAGCACGATCCAGTACATAACGGAACATCTTCATCGGATAGCCGGACACGCCGACAAACCGCACCTTCCCCTGGGCCTGGACACGACGCAAAGCAGGCAGCGTTTCTTCGACGATTTGCGACATCTCGACAAATTCGAGATCGTGACACAGGCAGATGTCGAGATACTCGACTCCCATGCGTTTCAGGCTGATATCAACACTTTCGACGACGCGTTTCGCTGAAAAGTCGAAATGAGCAGAATCGTAACGACCCAGCTTGCTGCCCAGGATGTAGCTTTCTCGCGGGACGCCGCGTAATGCTACTCCGAGTAAAACTTCAGACATCCCGCGTCCATAGAACGGCGACGTGTCGATGAAGGTCATCCCCAGATCCAGCGCGACCCGCACCGACTTGAGAGCTTCTCCCAGATCGACCTGGCGAAACTCCTGTCCCAGCGACGAGGCACCAAAACTCAACACGGGCAGTTTCAACCCGGTTTGACCGAGGGCACGATATTCCATGATTGACGACCCATCAAAAAATCTGTTCGTAGGATAGGCATCCTGCCTGGCATTTTTGGTTTTCGGCGGACAGGCAGGATGCCTATCCTACGGAACGAGGTGATTTACCGGTACCCGATCTCCGTGAGATACTTGATCGCGTCAGCCGATTGTATGATCCGATGATCGCCCTGCGTGCGGTTGATCGTAATCCACCCGCGATATGGAATCTCCAGTAGCAGCGCCATCATTTCGTCCCATTCGACCTGACCGCGGCCGAGCGACGTTTCCAGTCCGGTGCCGTCGATATCACGCATTCCATCCCGTCCTTGAACGTGCAGGACATGGGCATGCAGCAGTCGCAAGGCTTTAATCGGATTCTGCCCCGCATTCACAAAACCCGCCGGATCGAAATCGATGCCCATCGGACCGGTGGTCACGGCGGTCAGCATCTGCAACATCGAATCGGCCGAGTCATTCGTCGGGGTGAGACACAGTGTGCTG
>JAQGHS010000409.1 GCA_028291605.1 Planctomycetaceae bacterium
GGTGGTTGTAATTCTCTCGATGAATACTCCTGTTATCTGACTCCGACGCGACTCAAAGATTTGTATGGCAATATCGAAGGTCAGTTTGTGGGTCTCGGCATCGAAATGAAGGCCGAAACGGGTAAGGGCTTGTTGCTGGTCAATGTGCTGCCCGACAGTCCTGCCGCTGAGGGTGGATTGTTTGCCGGTGAGCACATCGTCGGGATCGACGGCACCAACTGCCGTTTGATGACGACGGATGAAGCCGCCAACATGCTGCAGGGCAAACCTGGATCGCAAGTGCGTCTGGATGTGGAAGGCCGCGATACGCAAGTCCGGAAGAGCAGTTTCTCCCGCCGTGCCGTTCATGTGAAATCGCTGCCGATCGTCAAGATTATCGATCCACAAAACGGAATCGGTTATATCAAGATGACCGGTTTCCAGAAGAACACCAATGAAGAAATGACCGCCGCTCTGCAAGATTTGCAGGCCCAGGGAATGAAGTCACTGATCTGGGACGTTCGTGGCAACCCCGGTGGGTTGTTGACAGCCGCTGTGGAAGTCCTCGATCACTTTATCGCCGATGGAACGATCGTCTCGACCAAGGGACGGATTGCGGACCAGAACTGGAATTACTCGGCCCATCGCCTGGGAACGGTTAACATGCCGCTGGTGTTGCTGGTGGATGGTGACAGTGCGAGTGCCAGTGAGATTGTAGCAGGGGCCATCAAGGATCATCGCCGAGGCACGCTGGTCGGTCGCAAGACCTACGGCAAGTGGTCAGTCCAAAGCATCATCCCACTGCATCACAACGCCGGATTACGGCTGACGACAGCGAAGTTCTACTCACCCCGCGGTGAGACGTTCGGCAAGATTGGAGTGCTGCCGCACATCACCGTTGAGGAATCCAACCCGAACAGAGGCTTCTTCCGTGGTCCGACCGATGTGAACCTGGAAGAGGATCTGGACCTGAAGAAGGGCGTGGAAGTGCTGTTGAAGAAAGAATTGGCCCGGCCGTAATCAGCTGGTGATTCCGTAGATCAGTCGTAGATTTCAACAGCCCGGCGACATCCAGTTGCCGGGCTGTTTTTTATTCATCGATCAGGCGAGTATCGGGCGTAAGCCGAATGGTTGTTAGTGACGGGCGTTTCTGTTTAAGGTCATTGTCTCATAAGTCCCATTGGTCCCATTAAATTCAAGGTAGGCAACGGATGCCCGACCGCAATCAGCCGCTGGGCGCTAGCCCACGGTTCGGATTAACAATCGGGCCGGATATCAAAGCCGTGGGATAGGCTTCCAGCCTGTCAATCGCGAAGCGATCAAGCGGTGAACCAAGAGTCTGTGGCGATCAACGTGGCGATCGCTGGATGAATGGACTTCGAGTTTGTCACTTGAGTTGACAAATGACAGGCTGGAAGCCTATCCCACGACGAAGAACCCGGGGCCTTACGGCACCCGGCTCACCTGGGCTTTTCTTGCGGTGCTGGTTGGTGTCCTGACCGCGTTCACGAGAATGCGCGAATGCTTACGAATCCGACTACAGCAATTCCACGTCCAAGAACTACGGCCGGTCAGCAGCGAGTTGAACTCCGCCAGCTGCGTGGGACTTCATCAGCCAGGCCTTCCACTCGCTCTCCAGCTTCGTCAGCGTGACTCCCGAGAGTGGTTTGTCGAGCCCCTGTTGGGCACCTTCGACGAAACGCAGAACACCCTCTTCCGAGTCCGAATTCTGGGACAGCAGGAACTCGACCAGCGAGCCACTTTGAGCATAGAACAAGTCGCCCAGATGCTTGTTCTGCGGGTACTGCTGCATGCTCAACAATTGGTGGAGAGTGAACCCCCGACCCTGCTTGATCTCGGCGGCCAGCCAGCCGCGCATGTCTTTTTGACGTGCCGGGGGTTCCGAATTCAAGGCAATGCCTTCGTCAGCCCAGCGAGGAATTTGCTTGTGGGCAAACCGGTCTGCCAGAATCACGTGGGTCAGCTCGTGGACAGCGACGTTAAAGACCCGCGCTTCGTTGTCCGAACGCAAGTCGAGCCGTCGCATCCACACTTTGCCCTCGCCAATTTCGAGATCTGCAAAGCCCCAGGAGTCGGCGGGAAAGCGGGTCTTCTGCTGGTATTCGGTGGGCGTCGGATAGAGAAAGACGTCGCATTTGATCGACCAGTTTGCAGTACCGTACGCTGACAGCCAGCGTTGGCGGATTGCAGTACGCGAATCCTCGCAGAGGACCGCAAGTCGAGCCACCAAGTTCGATTGGCTATGGTGATGAAATCGGAAATTACGACTCTCGGCAATGTGCCAGCCATTGGCCTGAGTGTGTCGTAAAGCTTCTTGTTTGACCGGTTGTTTGACTGGCGCGGGGGGAACTCCATTTTCGGCTCGCAAAACCGGTCCAAGTCCGGTGGATACCGACCACGCGGCAAACACGAAAATCAGAGGGAGACACCGTCGACAGCTGGCAGTCATCAATTTTACCCGTCACTGTTGCCTAAGCGACCAGTTCGATCGTTGAGCGATCAGACGCACGCAGTGTGCCGGTTTTGGGGGAATTTGATTGATGTGATGTATAACAGGATGGTATAAAATGAGTTGTGTTGTTTTTGTAATTGTTGAATTGCGGCAATGTACGCAGATTAGAGTCGAGTCTGCATGGATTCTCGGCTCGACTGCCCAGTCGGTGGGCAGACGAACTGAGTCGAAACCTTGGACAGAAGATGTGCGGAACGCAGTCGATTCGACTCGAGAACGAACCGGTTGCAGTACTCAGGGCACGACGATTTCAAGGTGCGCTGAGATCGCAATTGGAGAGCACCAGTCGCCAGGATGGTGTTCGCAGGGATTACTTATTCGTTAAACAGCCGCCGAACATCCAGAAATGGCGCGTTAAATCTTGTTTTTGTCTCAAAGTCCCGCTTGATACGCAGATTTCGCGGATTGACAATGAACTCCCAAGGCGGACACTTAATGAGTAGAGGTTTTTGGCCTTGTCGAATCCGTCCTGGAAAACCTTCTAAATGGGCTCTTGATTAACGAACTCGTGTCGGCGGACCATTTCTTATCGCTAGTCAGTCAAAATGAACGAATTGAATCGTGATATCCGGGATTCCGAGGGATTGCATATCCATGTGTAGGTAAGCAGGCCTCGGATCCGTTTCAGAAAAGGTGACTACTATGAACAGCCTGTTGAGAAACTGCGGATTAGCGGCCCTGGTGGTGAGCGCCACCTGCCTAACATTGACAACAGCGGAGGCTGGCGGACGGCGTAACTGCTATCACAACTCGAACCAATCGTATTACGCGGCGCCTGCGACTACGGCTTATGCCGCCCCGGCCATGGTAACGACAACGGATGGTCGTCAACGTTATCAAAGTACTTACCAAGCCCCAGCGATGCCAGCCAATACGTATTACGGGTCGGGCAACGGTTACTACCAGGCTCCGGCCAATAACTACGTGTATGGATCGGGTCACCTGGGCGGTGGAATGCCTTTGAACTTCCAGAATCGCAGCTTCCACGACCAATGGGATGCTGGCCGCAAGATTCGTGGGTGGTAGTTCGCAGAATGATTGCCAAGTCAGCGGCTGACTGTCACTGACTGGGTGCAGAACATCTTGAGAGGGGTCAGGCAAAGAGCTCAATGCCTGTCCTCTCTTTCTTTTTTGACTTCGATGATGCGACACACACCGCTGCCCGCGCGTTGTACGAATTTGAGACTTATCATGTGGACAACAAACAACGCATCTGTTAGCGTTTATATATTCTTCGGGTGACTTAGATGTCTCGTGCCTCAGAGTACAACTATGCTGACGATGCTTGGTGGTCCACGCCGATTTTGTGACGGGGTGACGCGTCGTGAGACGTTGCAGGCGGGCGCGATTGCCGCCTGTGCTGGCCTGACTTTACCCAACGTCCTGCGGGCCGAGGCCGCAGGGGACCGTCCGCCAGGTAAGGCCAAGAGTGTCGTCGTCTTGTACTTGCATGGTGGCGCACCGACGCAGGATATGTTCGACATGAAGCCGCTGGCACCCGTCGAGGTGCGCGGTGAGTTCAAACCGATTGCGACGTCGGCACCCGGCATTGAAATCTGCGAACATCTGCCGCTGAGTGCCAAGTGGATGCATCGGGCCGCGATCGTGCGCAGTGTGACCAACAAGTCCAACTGCCACAACACAATGCCGAGTTACACCGGGTATGAAGAGCCTCTCCCGGATCTCAGTATACTGCGCGATTCTTATCCTCCGAGCATGGGATCGGTCTGCGAGTACTTGAAGGATCCCGCTGAGGACATGCCGGCGTATGTCCATTTGCCCGCACCGCTCGGCTGGGGTGGCGGACCACGCAAAGCGGGGCCCTATGGTGGGTTTCTGGGGGCTCGTTACGCACCGCTGGAGACGATCTGCGAACCGTACGTCGACAAGGGGACGCCGACGGATATTCGGGAAAATCCCGCCTTGATCAAAGGGATTCCCCGCATTGCCGATAGTCGTTTGGCAGACGGGATCACGATTGATCGACTCAGCCAGCGACGCAGCTTGCTGGAGCAATTGAATTACGGCGTGCGGCAGATGGAAGCTCGTGCGCCACGCAATCAGTTCGACCGTTTTCAGCAGCGGGCGTTTGATGTCCTGACTTCTCACAAGCTGGCGGCGGCCTTCGATCCGCAGCAGATTGATGAGCGTGTGAAGCAACGCTACGGTGACACGCTGTTCGGCAACAGTACCTTCATTGGATTGAAGCTGGTTCAGGCTGGAGTCCGCTTCGTCCACGTCTTGTGGGACTGGTACAACGGCCGACTGTCCAATTTGCAGGACTTTGGCTGGGATACCCACATGTGGAATTTCCAGATCCTGAAAAAGTACCTGCCCGTCGTCGATATGTCCTTCAGTTCGTTGATGGAGGATCTGGAACAGACCGGCCTGCTGGATGAAACGCTGGTCGTCATCATGAGCGACTTCGGCCGCACGCCGAACGTCAACAAGGATGCCGGCCGCGATCACTGGACGTTCTGTTATTCGGTGATGTTTGCCGGAGCTGGAATTCGCGGCGGCACAATTTATGGTGCCTCGGATAAGCACGCGGCCTGGCCCGTCGATCGCCCGGTCAGCACGGCAGATATCTGCGCGACGATCTATGAATGCCTGGGGATCGATCCTCATTCGCTCATCACCGACAAGCTGGGGAGACCGCTGCCAGTTGGACAGGGGGGGAATCCCATCCGCGATATACTGGCGTGATTTCAATACAAGCTCGAAGCGCAAGCGAGTGAATTTCCCTGAAAATGACGCGATCAGAATGCACTCGCTTGCGCTTCGAGCTTGTATCAGAAGAACAGCCTCTTGTTCGGGCGATTCAAGCAAGAAATACTCGTTTTAAGTTGGTTTTCGGCTCGGCGGGAACACACCTTCGTCGATAAGTGCCTGTCGATGAATAACGCGATGGTTTAGGTTGACAGCAAGGACATCAATCGTCGTCCGGCCAATAGCGCTCAACCCCATAAGTCTACGCCGTGAGCGATTTTTCCCAGGAGAAATTGGGGTTTCCATAAAGCGCGATAAATGAAACAAGCCAGATTCCACCCAATACTCACTGAAAACAATTCAGTCAGAAAGGAATCTGGCTCGTGTTTCAAGCAACTGCAGGGAAGGCTGGCAATCGCGGATCTGGGTCTAGTATCTCCGGGGCAGCAACCCATCGGGACCATTTGTTAGGCTTGTTGAATTGGTTGTTGCCGGATGATGGCATTTTTGCGAACGTCAAATTTCACGGCAATACCAGTTGGTCGCCGCGTCAACTTGTAATCCAAGCTTTGTGCTGGGCCTGGTCGGCGTCGAAGAATCTGACAGACGCCTTTGACGACTCCCGAAAATGGTCCAGCAGATTGCTGGGAACTTGTCCATTTGCCAGTTACACGGGATTCATGGGAGCAATGGCTCGCTGGCACGTCACCTTCATAGATCTTCTGGGCCCCGTGCTACATGCCAAAATGAACGAGATCGCGGGCCCGTTCTGGAGTTATCTGCAGTGGGTTCCGATCGCCTTTGACGGATCACGAACGACGGTCCCCCGCACGAAGTCTAATGAGAAAGCGTTCTGTGCACCCAACTATGGCGGGAGTCGCACGGCGGAATATCGTCGGAAGAAGCGACAGAAACCGCGACGAGGAACAGCGTCCGCGAAACGGAAGAAAAAGCGGACCGTGACCCGAGCACGCATCCAGGCGGCCCAAGCCGCCAGGAAGCAGCAGACGGAACAGAAAACAGAACCCCAGTCCGCGCCTCAAGCACCGCAGATCTGGATCACCATGCTGTGGCACATGCGACTACGGCTGCCTTGGATGTGGCGTCTGGGACCTTCGAATTCCAGCGAGCGTGAACATGTTCTGGAAATGCTGGAAACCGGCGATTTCCCGCAGAATACGTTGTTTTGCGGCGATGCCGGTTTTATTGGCTTTCCATTCTGGTCTGCGATTCTGAACCGGGGATACCAGTTTCTGGTGCGAGTTGGTGCCAACGTCAACCTGTTGAGCGAGAACGCCGATTTCGAGGTCGACGAGGACGGCCACGTGTTGTGCTGGCCGGTCGCCCAGAGGGACGCGAATCACCTTCCGCTGCGACTACGACTCGTGAAAGTCGTTTCCGGGAAAACGAACGTCTGGCTCCTGACCAGCATCCTGGACTGCCAGCAACTGACCAAGGACCAGATCCTGAAACTTTACAAAATGCGCTGGGGCATCGAAGTCGAATTTCGCGGGCTCAAACAAACTCTGGATCAAGGCACACTGGGCAGTCGTCGCGACGTTCGCGCCTTCGTCGAACTGCACTGGTCGATCCTGGCGATGGCCGTTGCGGAACTGCTCGCCTTGAAAGAGCAGTTGGCCGGGAAGTCTCCCCAGGCGACACCAGGATGCACTCCGGATCCCATCCAGCGCAGCCTGGCTCAGACGATGCGTGCCCTTCGGAACTGTCTGAGCGAACTCGACTCCCCTCCAGAGCCGAACAAAGACTTGATGACCCTGCTGCGAACCGCCGTCGTTGACTTTTACCAGAGGACCTCTTCCAAAGCGGCCCGTCACCGCAAGGTCAATCCGGACAAAAAGCCCCTCGGAGATCCCAAGGTCCGAACCATGCTCGAAGACGAGAAAGCCAAACTTCAATCTATCGCGGAGCGGCAAGCGATATGATCGCCGACACCCGGAATGGATGCATCCGTATACAAAAAATCGCTCACGGCGTAGCC
>JAQGHS010000052.1 GCA_028291605.1 Planctomycetaceae bacterium
ACTCCAAATCCGACGCGGTGATCTTCACACCGGCGACCGTGATGGCGGCGTTGACTGTCATGTCGAGACTGATCAACGCGCCGTTGGTGACCACCAGGCCGGGCACGGCATTCGCATGAGCCGCATCTGCGACATGACCAAACTTCACGCTGAACGCCATGTCGTCATTCGTCGTGGTCGTGGCACTGCCCACGGACACGCTAGCCAAGCCCGACATCGCGAAAGTGATGGTGGACGCCGTGTAGATGAACTCCAAATCCGACGCGGTAATCTTCACGCCGGCGACCGTGATGGAGGCGTTGACTGTCATGTCGAGACTGGTCAACGCACCGTTGGTCACCACCAGGCCGGGAGTCGTGCTGGTGATCACGCCGGCAGCGTTCCTAATGTCATGACCAAACGTGACACTCAATGCCAGGTCATCATTCGTCGTGGTCGTGGTGCTGCCCACAGACACACTGGCTGTGCCTGTCATCGCAAAGGTGCTAGTGGATGCCGTGTAGACGAATTCCAGATCGGACGCGGTGATCTTCACTCCTGCTATAGTGATGGCGGAATTGACCGTCATGTCAAGATTCGCCAACGCCCCATTAGTGACCACCAGGCCGGGCGTCGTGCTCGTGATCACGCCGGCGGCGTTCTTAATGTCATGACCAAACTTGACATTGAACGCCATGTCGTCATTCGTCGTAGTCGTCGCGCTGCCCACCGCCACGCTGGCCGAGCCTGTCATCGCAAACGTGCTGCTGGACGCCGTGTATTGGAATTCCAGATCTGCCGCAATGATCTTCGCTCCCGCAACCGTGATCGGCGTGGCCGTGCTGACCGTCATGTCGAGGTTGGCCAACGCCCCATTAGTGATCACCAGGCCGGGTGTCGTGCTCGTGACCACGCCAGCCGCATTCTTGATGTCATGACTAAACTTGACATTGAGCGCCATGTCGTCATTCGTCGTGGTCGTCGCACTCCCCACCGCAATGCTGGCGGTCCCCGTCATGGCAAAGGTGCTGCTGGACGCCGTGTATTGGAATTCCAGATCCGTCGCAGTGATCTTCACTCCCGCAACTGTGATCGGCGAGGTTGTGCCGACCGTCATGTCGAGGTTGACCAACGCTCCATTGGTAACCACCAGGCCAGCCACCGCGTTCGGATGAGACCCATCCGCGACATGACCAAACTTGACACTGAACGCCAGGTCGTCATTCGTGTTGGCCGGTGTGGCACTGCCCACGGTGATGTTGGCCGTGCCCGTCATCGCAAAGGTACTATTGGATGCCGTGTAAGTGAACTCCAGATCCGACGCAGTGATCTTCACACCGGCGACCGTGATGGGCGAGGTTGTATTGACCGTCATATCGAGGTTGGCCAGCGCGCCATTGGTGACGACCAGGCCGGCCACGGCGTTCGGATGAGTCGCATCCTGGACATGCCCGAACGCGACCGTAAACGCCAGGTCATCATTCGTGTTTGCCGGTGTGCCACTTCCCACTGCGATGCTGGCTGTACCCGTTATCGCAAAGGTACTGGTGGATGCCGTGTAAGTGAACTCCAGATTCGACGCAGTGATCTTGACACCGGCGACCGTGATGGGCGAAGCCGTGTTGACCGTCATGTCGAGGTTAGCCAGCGCGCCATTGGTAACGACCAAGCCGGCCACTGCATTGGGATGAGTCGCATCCTGGATATGACCGAACGCGACGTTAAACGCCATGTCGTCATTCGTGTTGGCCGGTGTGGCACTACCCACGGCGATGCTAGCCGTGCCCGTCATCGCATATGTACTAGTGGACGCCGTGTAGGAGAATTCCAGATCGGATGCAGTGATCTTCACCCCTGCGACGGTGATGGCCGTGGTCGGATTGACTGTCATGTCGAGGCTGGTCAACGCACCGCTCGTGATCACCAGTCCGTCCGTCGTGCCATGGCCGAAGCTGACATTGAACCCCATGTCATCATTGGGATTGGCGGGGGTGGCACTCCCCACGGCCACGCTGGCCGAGCCCGTGAAGCTGAATTTTTGAGTGGTGTCAGAATACGTGAAATGCAGGTTGCTCGGAGCGAACGTCACGCCTTTAACGGTGAACGTGCCATTGACTGTGGCATCCAGACCGGAAAAGCTGCCGTTATTAATCTTCAAGCCGTTCGGGTTAAAATTGACGGTCAATCCGCCGACGTCCGCGACCGCAACTCCCGCCTGACCAGTGATGTCGAAGACATTCCCAGCGACGGTATAGTTCGCCGTCAACCCGGTGGTGCTAAAGGTCGTGCCACCAATGGAAATCGTGTTGGCGAGAGAGAAACTGGCCCCGTTGATATGAACGCCCGTACTATCGATCTCAACCGCATTGTTCCCGGCGACGGCAACTGTGATTCCTTTGGGGAGCGCGACACTGCCCTGGATGGTGATGGCTGGCGTCGGTGACGCGCGGAATCCAAACGACGTCAGGGAGAACGCACCGCCCGCCACATTCAGAATTGAGCCGCCGGCTTTGGCAACGCGGGAATTGATGAGCTGCGAGATCCCGATGTTGGTCAGACCGCCACTAAATAATGTTTGCGGAGTTCCCCCGATGATTGCGGCAATCGTACCGGTCGCGGAGAAAGAGAGACTCGCAGTATCAACCGAAATCGTTCCATTCAGTTCGGCCAAGGCAGTAAAGGGATTTCCACCACTCGGCGCGAAACCGACCTGAACCTTGCCGGTGACTGAATTCACACTTCCGTTCACAGCGAATGAGCCGCCATTGACGACATGGAACCGCAGGCCGCCGGTTTCCAGATCGGAGCTGCTCACCGGTGCCTGAATCGTAAAGACTTGCGTGCTCGTGAAGGTCGCGTCTGCCGACATGGCAACGCCGGTGTCGACACTGGTGATGCTGCCGTCGCTGTCGAAATCGAGTCCCAGATCTCCCGCACCGGTGATTCCGCTGACGGTGACTTTGTAGATGGTCGCATTGACCGGCGTCACAGTAATCGTGCCAGTCTGCACGGTTCCGGTCCGCGTCGTACTGAACTGGCCGGCCGCCACGCCGGTGACGTCCTCGCTGAATTGCACGGTGAAGTTGACGCTGGTCGCACTGGTGGGATTCTCCGACTCACCTTCGCGAGTGATGGAAGCGACGGTGGGTGCGACGGCGGAGGCCTGAACTTCAAACGCCCCCATGTCGATGGCGCCGTCGACGCTACGATAAAAACCGAGCCCCCGCTGATCCATGGCCAGGGGCGATCCACTGCCATCCAAGGCCAGTAAATCGTCCCCGCGGTTGATCGCCGGGCTACCCGGCAGCAACGCCATCGTTTGTGTCGGCCCGCCATTGTTGGCCAGCACGCCGAACACTGGATCGATCGGCGCCGCCTGCGTTCCAATCAGATTGTGAGTGGTCGCATCAGGTGTCAATCCCGTACCGGGAAATGCGCCGCTGATACCCGTGTTGTCGCCAATCAGGCTGCTGGTAATCGTCAATGCGCCAGCCGCGGAGACATCGCCCTGGGCCAGCCCGACAGTGGCGTAGTTGGTTGCCACGATGGAATTGCGGATGGTGATCTCGCCGCCACCACCATAGCTGCAGATACCCGCACCGGCTTGTCCCGTGCCATTGTTCACATTGTAGGCCACGGTGCTGTTAACGATCAGCAGGGGAGCGTCATTCACCGACAGGCCCGCACCATAGTACGAAGATCCCTCCGTCGTGTTGCCGGTGATCGTGCTGTTAATGACGGTCAGCGAGCCCGGCGCGAACCCCACCGAAACGCCCGCCGCGCCGCCTCGTCCGAGGTCTTCGCGATTTCCGGCGCTGTTAAATGAGACCGTACTGTTCGTAATGGTGACCTTCGCGAACAGGCTCTTGATCCCGGCCCCATCGGTCGATCCTCCAGAATACGAAAATCCCCCGAGCTGGTTGTCGAAAACTGTGCATGAATCGAGGTAGACATCGCCACTGCCGGCATAGATTCCGCCGCCCGACCCGTCGATACTGCTGGCACTATTACTATTGAACGAGCTATTGCTCGCTGTCAGAACGCCATTCTCCATGAACACTCCACCACCGGGCGACCCCCGGTGATTGGCGTGGTTATCGGAGACCGTGCTATTCAGAATTGTCAGGTGGGCACTGTAGGCGAAGATCCCGCCGCCGAATCCCTGCTTCCCGTCCGTGTCATTCGATGAGACGGTGCTCGACTGCAGCGTGACCGTCCCATTCATGACAAAGATGCCGCCGCCGCGGGTATAGTCACCTACCACGTGGTTGTTGGTCACGACTGTGTCCGAAATTGCCAGTTGGCCCGAAGACACGAACTGAATCCCTCCACCCCCGCTGAACGATTCGGGGTTTCCTGTGGCTGACACACTTCCGTTTTGAATCGTGATCCCGGAAATGGTGACGTTTCCGGTGGCGAGGGTCGCATTGAACACGCGGGACGCGCTATTACCATCAATGATAGTCGTGCCCGCACCGTTCCCCGCAATGACCAGATCGTCGGTGAGTTCCAGCTCACCCGACGTCAACAGAATGGTTCCATCCCCACCCGCCGAAAACTCGACGCGGTCCTCACCCGGATTGGCATTGGCAGCGATGACGGCCGTCCTGAGAGTCCCGGCCGATCCATCATCCAACAGGTTGGAGACCGTGAACGTGGACAACAAGGTCCGGTCTTCCAAACGTTCAATCTGGCAATTGCGCGTCGCACGCCGCCGCCAGCCCCGCTGCCGATCCTTCCTGGAGCGTTTCACGACGCGATGGTACAAACGCTGAACGAAGGAGTGGAGGTTGGACAGTAGCATGGAGTGCCCTTGGAATGTCTGATGTCAATCAAGGCGGCGGCGATAATAGGGGTGCTTGCCCAATTTGGCATGAGTGCGCAATGCCGGGCAATTCCAATAGGCGCTGTCACGCCGAATCCTGCCAGGAAAATGACAAATGGGGGCGATTTTCCCTATTGCTTTAGTGAGCGACCATTTAGAAGCGCGTTCCCGTACCGCAAAGTGCGAGATTTGATGCCCAAATGCAGAGGCAACGCCAGACTTTCTCCTGTCTGTCTTGAATCCGAGCCGGGGTACCTCCTCGAAGGGGCCCGACTCTGGAGAGTCAGGCTACAGGGGGGAGTCAGGCTACAGGGGGGAGTCAGGCTACAGGGGGGAGTCGGGCTACAGGTCGATCTTGCACTTCGGGAGGGCTTTCTTGAGACGGGCAACTCCTTCGGGCGTTACTTTTGTCTGCACGAGATCGACGTGAATCAGGCCTGTCAATTTCTCCAGCGGCTGAATGCCGGCATCGGTCACTGCGGTGCGCGCCAGTCCCAGGAACTCGAGATTCGTCATCTCGGCCAGCGGTTCGATGCCGGCATCAGTCACACGCGTTCCAGACAAATTCAGGCGATTCAGGTTCTTACACCCCCGGAAATGGGCGAGGCCCACGTCAGTCACCGGTGTCGCTTCGATTTCGAGGACTTTCAGACCCGTGCAGTCCTTAAAATGAGCCACTCCGGCATCCGTCACTCGCGTGCGATTGAGATCAAGCACCTGCAGGCTTTTGCTGCCTTGAAAGTGGACCAGACCGGCATCGGTGAGCGGCGTGTTGGACAAGTGCAGGACCGCCAGATGCTTGCACCCCTTCAGGCTGCCCAGTCCGCCATCAGTCAGCTTCTGATTGTTTCGCAGTGAAACCCATGTCACCCGGATGGGCTTCGCCGGCAGTTGGTCTCGGGAATGCAGGTCTCGTGTTTCATCGTCGATGCGAACGGTGCCGCCGACGAAAAAGACATAGTCTGCACCACGCCGGTCAGGATCGAGGTTGTCGCCCCACTTGATCCGGCAATTCGGCAAGAGCTGTTGCAGCCTGCCAACCGCGGCCTGCGTCACCAGTGTTTGCTGCAGATCGAGCCGTTGCAGCTTCGTCAGTCGCTCGAGTTTCCGCAGCCCCAGGTCGGTGGCGAACGTCCCTTCCAGCCGCAAGTCAGCCAGATTCTGGCAGCCCTCGAACAGGTTCAATGTGACATCGGTGACTTGCGTGAGTTGCAGATTGACGAACGTCAGATCTTTGCAATCCTTGAAGTTGGCCAACCCGACATCAGTGACGGGCGTGCTATTGAGCCAGATCGTTTGCAGCTTCTTGCAGTTCTTGAAGTTGCTCAGCCCGGCGTCCGTAATCGCGGCCACCTCCATGTCCAACAGAGTCAGCTCATCGCAGCCCTGAAAGCTGGCGAGTCCAACGTCGGTCAGTCGGATGCCTCCCAGGCGCAGGACCGTCAGTTGCTTGCTGTCCTTGAAATTTGGCATGGCCGCGTCAGTCAAATTCGTGTTGCTCAGGAACAGCGATTTCAACTTCTTACAGCCCTGAAAATGAACCATGCCCGCGTCGGTCACGTTCGACAGCCGCAGATCGAGGTAGAGCAGGTCCTTGCAGTTCTGAAAGTGGGCCACTCCGGCATCGGTGACGGGAGTGTACTGCATCTCGAGAGAGGTCAGATCTCTGCAGTTCGCGAAATGGGCCAGGCCAGCATCGTTGACCTTCGAACTGCCGTTCAAATCGACATCTGCCAGCCGGAACGGAGCTTTGGGCAACTCGGCGTCCTTGTGTGCATCTTGTCCACTACCATGAACGCGGATGGTGCCGCCCACGGATATGACGTACTCGGCGGCCCGGCGATCGGGATCGTCCCAGATGATATGGCAATCTGGCAGAGTTTCCTGCAGACGGGTGATGGCCTCAAACGTGACCGTCGTCTGCACCAGGTTGAGCTCACGCAGGCGGGTCAGTGGCTCCAGTGACTTCAGACCGGCATCGGAAACTTGAGTCTTAGACAGGTCCAGTTGCTGCAGGTTAGCGCAGCCTGCAACATGAATCAGGTCGGCATCCGCCAGCTTGGTATTAAAGAAATTCAGGACTTTCAAACTCTTGCGATGCGGAAGTTGCGACAAGCAACCGCCGGTCACAGACGTGCCATTCAAGCGCAATTCGCTTAGGTTTTTACAGTTCTTGAACGCAGCTAATCCGGCATCTGTGGCCGGCAGGGAATACAGGTAGAGATCGTTGATCTTGTGGCAATCTTGAAAACTGGCCAGCCCGGCGTCGGTCACTTGGCCGCCCAACAGATGCAGTTGAGTCAGGTTCTTGCAGTTCTGGAAATTGGCGACGCCCGCATCGGTCACACGGTTACCCAACGTCAGGTGTGTCAGATTTGGGCAACCCTTAAAGTGAGCCAGGCCCGCGTCGGTCACTTCGGTGATGCCCAGATAAGTCAGGTCGCAGTCCTTAAACCAGGCGATGCCTTTATCAGTCACCGCTGTGCCCCCCAGAGAGAGCTGCGTGATGTGTTTGCAGTCCTTGAAGTAGGCCAGCCCTTGATCGGTCACAGTTCCACAGGTCAGGAAAAGTTTGGTCAGGTTTTTATTGTCTTTGAAGTACACCAGGCCATTATCGCTGACCGCCGCCGATGTCATGTCGATCTCGGTCAGATGGCGGCAATTCTGGAAGCAGACCAGACCGGCGTCGCCCACCTGAGGCAGACCGGCAAAGCTGACGGAAGTCATCCGGAACTGTTCCTTCGGCAGCTGGTTGACATCACGTATGTCGCGTGCTTCGCCGTTGATCCTGATGACGCCCTCCACCGACAACGTGTATTCCGCGGCCCAGCGATCGGGGTCTCTCACCTTGGGGGGCTTCGCAACTGCCTTGCCGGCGTTCGGCGTTTTGATCTTGCGAGCAGACGCCAGATCTTCCAGCGTGATCGTCACCGTCCTTTTGTCGCCGCGGGTCAGCTCGAATTTCTTGGTAGTCAGCTTGATGCCGTTTTTCTCATAGACCTCGATCTCACCCTGGCGCGCGGCCAGAGTGAATTTGCGTCCGCTGGTTTTATCCCGGACGATCAGGCCGTTTTGCCTGATCTCGACTTGAATATCCTTGTCGTTAACTTCGATCACCAACTCGCCCTGATCGGTCACGAATCGGTAGACATTGCCGCCGAACAACCAAGACAGAGGCAACAGAGCCAGCGCGACCGCAACCGCCATGACACGACCGCGCTGGTGGAATCCGAATTTCCTAGCGACGTCCGCGGACGGATCGCCGAGCACCGCCGTCTGGTTCGATGGGGAACCAGTTCCCAGACTGTTTTCTGCCAGCGGCACCTCCAGAGTATCGGCACCACAAGCGGCGAGCGTTTCGGACTCACCTTCGAGTTTCGCGAGGGCCTCGATCACCGCCTCGGCCGACGCCGGCCGCTGGGCAGGGTCCTTTTCCAACAACCGCAGCACCAGATTCGACAGCGACAGCGAACAGCGTGGGTTGAGTGTGGTGGGTGCCGTCGGATGATCGACTGCGATGCTGGTCAGCACGCCCATCGTGGTCCGGGCGGCGAAAGGGCGAATGCCCGTCGTCATCACATAGAGCACAACCCCCAGGCTCCACAGATCGCCGCGGGCATCGACTTTTTCCCCGCGAGCCTGCTCCGGGCTCATGTAGGCCGGCGTGCCAATGATGTCACCCGATTGAGTCAGCTCGACGTCATCCTCTTCGGCCTGGGCTAACCCAAAGTCGAGGATTTTCACACGGAACCCGGATGGACATCCGGTATTCGGCTCCAGCCAGATGTTGCTCGGCTTGATGTCGCGATGAGTCAGTCCACGGTCGTGAGCAGCGGCCAGGCCGGCCGCGATTTGCCGCGCGATCTCGACACCCGCCTGCGGAGGCAGTTTTCCACCGGTCTGTCCCAAGTAAGCGTCCAGCGACATCCCTTTCAACAGCGGCATGGCCAGGAATGGGATTCCGTCTGCTTCGCCGACATAATAAATGGGAATGACGTTGTCGTGCTCGAGGCCGGCGGCGGCTCGGGCTTCGCGCCGAAAGCGATCCCTGGCCCCGGGTTTCTCGGCCAGCGCTCGCTTGAGCGTTTTCACGGCGACCTTGCGATGCAGCCGGGTGTCGTCGGCCAGGTAGACCGTACCCATGCCTCCTCGCCCCAGCACGCTCTCAATGCGAAAATATTCCAACTCTGCGGGAACCGGCTCGACGCGTTCGCTCGACGCCGGCGAAGAGTCCGCAGAGCAAACCAGACTCTCCAGAGTATCCTTGGCGAGGGACTCGAGGCTGAGGCGGCAGTCGATGCAGGTGTCCAGATGAGCCTCAATCGCCGTCGTGACGGCCTCGTCGTCCAGGCGTCCCTGGTTGAACGCCGCGAGCTGTGCGGGATCAGGATGTGAGATTTCTACGATCACGGAACAATCCTTGGGAAGGATGTGGCACCCTACGCTTTTAGCACCTTTTTGTGTAGCCGCATTCGCCAGAATGCGGGCGTTTACGGACAGGCTCCCGCAGTCTGGCGACAGCGGCTACGACGCAATCGGTTAACGGAGTAGGGTGGTACTGGCCTTAAAACAAGAGGCGCTTCCCTGCCAGAACCTGCCAGCAAAATTCATAATCAATCCAACAATTCGGTCGCTTCCTGACGCAAACGCTTGAGGACATGAGACTTGGCAGACCAGACGGCCCCCACGGACATCCCCAGATCCGCTGCGACGTCGGCGGCCGGACGCCCTTCCATCACGAACGCCCGGAACGCCTGCCAGGTCCGCGCCTCGAAATCGGCGGCAATCAGCAACAAAAGACGGTTCACCACATTCTGATCATGTTCGCGATCCCATTGTATGGAGAGCTCGCTGCGGTCGTCGGCAAGCTGGTCCAGGGACCACTCGTCGCCTCCGTTCGCCAGGGTGAGGCCCGGTTTTTGACGCCGAAAGTCGCGCAGCCGGTTCGACAGCGTGCCGCGCAGCCAGGCGCGGAAGGCACCCTTGCGGCCGTTGTGCTGAAAATCAGGCAGCTCGCGCAACAGAATCGCCAGCACGTCCTGCACGAGGTCATCGACATCGGCCGGCTGCAAGATATGTGCGCAGAGCCACGCGCGCAGCCAAGGCTGGTAGATGGCGACCAGCCGCTGCCACGCCGCGGCATCATCCGTCCGCCGCAAGCGGTCCATCAAGCTGACAGACGTCGTCTCCATTTTCGGGTGAATCCGCAAACTGTAATTCACGACCGAGCCGAACGATCACGTTCTGGCAGCGGACATGGGGCCTCAGGACACGTCCGCCGGCCCCGTATTTCACCCTACAGTACTCTACGGAAATGCACATACGCCAACAAGGCACCCCACGAATCATTTCGGGGGGTGCGAATCTCGAGACACGGCAATTGGGAAGAAAGAACCACGCCACGCGTGCCGATTGCGTCTCAGTTCAGAATGTGGGCATCGAGAGTAGACATTGAATATTGGCTTTGAAGTCCGCCCGCGAAGTGGCTTAATTTCCGTGCACGTCGATGCAGATCAGAGACCTGAGACGCAGCGAAGAGTTGGCGACTTCCAATAGTCACTCGGAATGACGGCAAACAGCGCTGGATGTCATCGACTCGCTCCAGTCACAGGAACCAATTGCCGCCGCCAGCATCTGGCTGGCCTGCCTACGCGACTTCTTTGACTTCTTTGACTTCTTCAAACTCCCTGGTGAGCGGCACGGCGCTAGCCGCCGGTTCTGCCTTTGTTTGTGATCGGAATGGCACTAGCCACCGGTTCTTCATTGAGATGGATAAGAAGCACCGGTGGCTAGCGCCATTCCGCTCACCAACAAAGGCCCCTTCACCGCAAGGCCCCGCCCCCGCAGCCAATCGAGCTAAGTGAGTATACACAACAAGATGAGTAGCTGAGCCCGGCGGCGTAAGCCCCGGGATTCTTTTTCTGATCGAGAAATACCTGTGCGAACGAAGAATCCGGGGGCTTACGCCGCCCGGCTCACCTGCACAATGATTTCTGCGCTCCGACTTAGCACCAGTCACCAGCTTCTTTGACTTCTTCGACTTCTTTGATCCCTTTGACCTCTTTGATTTCATCGCCCGCAAGTCTTCGTCCGTAGGATAGGCACTCCTGCCCGTCTCCCATTGCGGCCCACGTCCGTAGCAGAACTCGCCCAGAGTTCTGGCCGCATAGTGATGGCCCCCAAAGT
>JAQGHS010000482.1 GCA_028291605.1 Planctomycetaceae bacterium
AACTCGGTGCCTGCTTGCAAAGTCGGCCACGAGAAGAATCCGGGGGCTTACGCCACCCGGCTCACCTGTCTCACATACAAATATACCTGGATTGTTCTTACGTCGTATAATCGGCGTTCAAGCGAACATACTCGGCGGTCAGGTCGGATGTCCAATACCTGACGGCTGCCGTACCCAGCGTCAGGTCGAGTTCGATGTGCGTGTCTCGGTTTTCGCGGATGCTTTTTGAAGCCGCCGTCGCATCGAAGGGCAGGGGGGTTCCCGCTTGATAGAGGGGGATGCCGTTGACCTTCAACGAGATATTTTCCTCGTACAAGTCCACGCCCGAGTATCCCGCGGCCGAGACAATGCGGCCCCAGTTCGGGTCGGCACCATGAATCGCAGTCTTGACCAACGCCGAATCGGCCACCGTTTTCGCAATCCGCATTGCCTCGTCCCGGGTCCGGCAACCCTTCACATCGATCGTCACGATGTGAGTGGCCCCCTCGGCGTCGGAGATAATCGCCATTGCGAGCTCGGCTGCGACTTCATCGAGCGACTGCTGGAACTGGGCGAGATCGGCCGCATTGAGCGGTGAACTTTTTCCTCCAAATGCAGCCCCGTTGGCGAGCAACAAAACAGTGTCACTGGTGCTGGTGTGACCTTCGACACTGATACTATTGAAGCTGCGATCGACGGCGTGCCGCAGCGTCTGATCGGCCTCGGCCACAGTCAGGGCCGCGTCCGTCATGATCATGCACAGCATGGTCGCCATGTTCGGGCCAATCATGGCCGCCCCTTTGGAACAGCCGCTGATTCGAACCGTCTGGCCCTGGATCTGCAGCGTGCGCGTCGACATTTTCACACAAGTGTCGGTTGTCAGAATCCCTCGGGCAGCCAACTCGAATGCTTCGGGGGTCGCTTTGAGCTGTGGCACGATCAGCGGAATTCCGGCAGCCAGCTTTTCCTTGGGCAGGAAGCGTCCAATCACGCCGGTCGAGCAGACTGCGACATCTTCGGCGACACAGTGCAAGTGCTCGGCGACCAGGCCGGTCATCCAGCGGGCGTCGGCGATGCCTTGCTCACCAGTGCAAGCATTGGAATTGCCCGAATTGATGACGACTGCCCGCGAGGTTGTCCGGCGAATGCGTTCTCGCGAGACCTTCACCGGAGCGCCGCAGACGCGGTTTTGGGTGAACAAGCCGGCGCTCGTTGCGGGCAGGTCCGAGACGAACAACGACAAATCAAAAATCGCCGGATCCTTTTTGATCCCGCAATGCAGACCGGCAGCTCGAAAACCTTGCGGCAGGGGAATGGACATGATGAGTTGATTCAATGGTGAGTGGGTGACTGCGAAATCAGTAAGCGGGACGAACTGGTCGGGGTCGGGGCCACGATTTTTGGAAATTAGCCGTTGTGAGTCTTTCCCGTAACGTGACGATATCTCGGCCAATTTCGAAAAATCGGAGACCCGACCCCTAGGCGAACTGGATCATACCATCCCGGGCGGCGGCGAACAGCGATGCGGCGATCAGATCAGCGGTGGTTCCCGGGTTGCGACGGTGGCCGTCCGTTCGCAACCAGACATCCAATTGACCCAATTGCTGTCGCCCCGGTTCGGTCTGCAGCCCGCCGGCGTCCAGAACGGCCTGCGCCCGATGAGCAGATTCATCGGCCAGCTCACGCCCGCATTTGCGAGCGATCAGAGTATCAGGAAAACGACTCATCAGTGTCAGTTGGAGATGAATGATCGCCGTTTCCCAGGTGGCTTCGAAATTGGGCCAGCTTGCCAGGAAAGGAACTCCCGTCTCCAGGACAATCGGGAATCCTGTCACATATTCGGAAGCAATCGAGTCTCGATCCGCCGCCAGCCGCATGGCCTCCAACAGCGAAATCGAAGGGGCTTCCGTCAGGTCGGCCTCTTCCACTTTCCCCATTCCGCCCGGATTGGCGAGGCCGATGGCGCGATACACCTGCCGGGCATCTTCGATCGTCAGATGTGCGAGTACCTCGCCGATCCCCTGTTTCAGGGGGATTTCGGCCGGTACCGCGACCAATGGGGCGAGCAACAAAATGATCCCGAGATTGGGGTTCGTCGGCCGATTCACGAGCAACCGGGTTCTCTGCACGGCTTCCATAACGGCCGCACCGACCCCTCGTTCGACCGCCCCCGGCAGAATTTCCGACACAGCTTGGGCCGCCCGGACAAAATCATCGTAGCAGAGATCCGGAAATGCGATCTCCGGATGGACGTTTCCCGGTTTCCGCGCACGCGCCTCAAGAATGCAGGCAGTGCGGATCAGTTGTGCCAACTTCAGCGACATCTTCGGTTATGGCCATCAGTTAAGTTGTTGCGGTTTGTCCGAATTCTTCGTGTCCTTTGTGACCTTCTGTTCCAATTCTTAATTATTTAACAGAAGGACACAAAGGTCACGAAGAACGATAAAGTCGTCGAATTGGAGTTTGAGAAAGGGGACATTCATTCGTCATTGCTGGGGAACGCGGACGCTGGCAGCGTCCGCCACGGGCCGAGCAATGTTGACACGCTCACCCTGCCGCGAGACACTGAAGTAACAATTCAAGTGCCCATCTTTTGAGAGGAACTTCCCACGTGAAATCTCCCCGATCTGTGTGGTGCGGTCAACTCGCTTTTCTTGGTTTGATCCTGGTGCAGTCTTCATGGCTGGTCGCTCAGGAAGTCACGCTAAAACGCGAGGCCATTTCGATCGCTGACCCCAAAGGTTATCAGGTTCCGTTGCGTACGGCACCCACGAAATTCCTGGAAATCACGGCCCCTGCCGACGGTGTCGTCCGCCAGGTCCTGGTCAAATCGGGAGCGAAAGTGATGTCGCAGGCGGAAGCCTGCCGCTTCGATGACGAGGCTCAAAAGCTGGGCGTCGACCGCGCCAAGGCCAACCTTGTCGCCGCCAAGGCCGAACTGAAAATCGCCCAGGCGAAGAAGGAAGCGGACCTGGAAGAGTTGGCCCAGGCCCACGTAACGGCCGCGGAAGCCGACTTAAAACTGGCCGAACTGCAATTGGAACGGACGTCGGTCAAAATCCCCTTTGCAGGTGAATTATTCAAAGTGGAGATCGTCCCCGGCCAGTTTGCCAGGGCCGGACAGCGGTTGATGACCCTGGTCGATTCCACTTCGTTGCTGATCGAAGTCCCCGTTGATCGGTCTCAAGTGCGGGCCGGGAGTGACTTCGAAGTCTCGATCGAAAAAACGCCGGTGAAAACCAAGGTCCAAGTGATTTTGCCCGCTGACAAATCCTTCGAGCCACTCCGTAGCCTGATCCATAACCTCGCCACGGCAGTGGTCCAGGTGGACAACTCGAAGGGTGAGTTCTTTGCCGGCCAGACCGTCTTCACCAAAGTGATTCCGCAGCATCCGTTTGGACATGTTCCCACGGCCGCACTGCAGAATCACGGCGATGGAAACCGCAAGGTCCAGGTGCTGCGGCAGGGGATCGTCCGCGATATCCCGGTGCAGGAATTGACGCAGATGGGGGCGGACCGCCTGTTTGTCGCGGGCGCCTTCGCGCCGGACGACGAGGTCATCATCACCAGTACCACGCCCCTTAAAGACGGCCAGTTAATTCGCTCCAGAACAGTTGCGTCCGCAAAGCCGGAAGGCGAAGACGCCGCGGCACCTGCCGCAGCGGGTACGACAAAGGCAGCCGCTCCCGCTGCGAAAAAATCGAATACGCCCGCATTTTAGTGGGTGGTCTTTTCTGATCCAATTCACCTCGGAGGGAATAATATTTAGCCACAGAAGGACACGGAAGAAACACAGAAAACGGAAGGAATTGTATCCTCAATTCTGTGTTTCTTCCGTGTCCTTCTGTGGCTAAACTCCTTTCGGATTCTATTGATGCGTTCGCTCTCCAAAGGAATCCTTCGATGCAACTTCAAACCTCGGGCCGCCATGGTTTGTTATCACACCTGCTACTCTGCTGGGGTGTTCTATCACTGATCGGATCGTCCGCTTTCGCCCAGCAAAAAGTCATTCTGCAGGGGAACGACAAGCTGGCCATGGTCCGCCCGGATGGCAAAATCGACTGGGAAATGCCGTGGGGAGGCATTCACGACATCCACGTGCTGGGAAACGGTCACATTCTGGTCCAGCAAGGGGCCGCGAAGATTGCTGAAATCGATCCGCAGACCAAACAGGTGGTCTGGTCGTACGACTCATCGAAGCAGAATGGGAATGCCGGGAAGGCGGTTGAAGTGCATGCTTTTCAGCCCCTGCCGGAAGGACGGGTGATGATCGCCGAATCGGGACCGGGACGAATCATTGAAATCAACCGTGACGGCAAGCTCCTCAAGGAATTCAAACTCAAGGTATTGCACCCGCATCCTCACACCGACACGCGTCTCGCCCGCAAACTGCCGTCGGGCCATTATTTGGTCTGCCACGAAGGGGACGGCTTCGTTCGCGAGTACGACGCCGAGGGGAAGGTCGTCTGGGAATTCGAAGTGCCGCTGTTCGGGAAAGAACCCAAAGGGGGCCACGGTCCCGAGGCTTTCGGTAACAAGTGTTTTGCTGCGTTGCGACTCGCCAATGGGAATACGTTGA
>JAQGHS010000522.1 GCA_028291605.1 Planctomycetaceae bacterium
CCCTCTTCTGACGGCCAAAACTGTCCGTCAGTTTCGAGTCGTCGCGACGGGCAACCGCATCGTCGTGAGCTGGGACGGCAAACGCTTTCTCGCAACCGAGCAACTCGCCGCGCAGTCGGGCCGCGAAATCGTCTGGTCCATCCACACCTCAGGCGCCGCATATGAGATTTCGCGACTGCGGGTCGAAGGCGATTGACGTAGCCCAACTCTCCGAGTCGGGATCTTCGTCGTGTTGGAAGACACCCGACTCAGAGGTCGGACTACGGTCACTTCGCAGAAATCGCCAACTGGAGCGGCTTCAAGACCTGTTCGACAACATGCAATTCCATCAGCTCTGCCGTCTTCTCGGCAATGACTTCCATCGCTGATTTGAACGACGATTGCGCCGGCAGGCTGCCGTATTGCCGCACCGTGAAATAGACGCTGATTGGTTCTTCGGGGAACTCACGGCGGCGAACGTGATAGGCATTGGTGCGCGTTTCCACCATCAGCCGAGCCTGCAGGCGACAAGCCTCGTCCAGGGTCATCGTGATGGAAGGTTCGAAGTTCAACGGCTGGGCACCGGGAATATTGAGCATACTTTCCAGCGCCGGAGTAAACCCAAGTGCTTCCGCAATTAACGCATCGTGATTGCCGCGATAGACGAAGTCGAACCCCAGCATCAGATCCAGGGCTTCGCAATCGAGCGGGCTGACCGACAGCATATACGGAATCAACTCGAGCACCAGCATATGTTGTTCGAGAGCCGCGTCCGGAGTCGGCGGGTTGACATAGCCGCTGCAGATCCGGCGCGATTCAATCGTCACCCAGCGGTAGTGTCCTTGTTCTTTGTCTTCTTCAAGGACAAAATCGCCACTCTCGCGGGTATAGAAATTCCGCATCGTCGGATACGACTTCTGAATCCGCTCGAAAAATCCGAGCACCGTTTCTCGTGAAGCCGGCAGTTGCATCTCGGTATTGAGATGCATATTGATGTAATAGTCGTCCGCAATGGACTCGTAGGATTGCATGAAAGATACCTCGATGAGGTCCCAGCGACCGGATGCGTTCGACCGTATTCGTCAGCTGGAAATCTGGATGGACCACGATTGTGGCCGTGGGGTGTCGCACTCAACTCAATGACCGTCAGAGGTCTGTGGTGATTATATGAAGGGAGTTCGCGTGGGTCAAAGAGGCACCGGCAAGTTGGCCCCAAGTCCTGAATTGCTCAAGGTTTCGGTATTCGCGACTCCCTTGGGGTACTGGGCCCTGCTGGGGCGCGACAAGATCCTCTATGCCCTGACGGTCGGCCAACCGGATGCTCGAACGGCCCAATCCGCTTTCGCCGATCCGTTCGACGGCTTGGCCATCGAGCAGACCGTCAGCGACTGGTATCCCGAATTGCGCCAGCGTCTGGAACGCTACGCGGCAGGTGATCGGGTGAAATTTGAGGACGTCAAGTTGCACCTCCCCGCGCGCACGCCGTTCCAACAACAAATCATTGATGTGACGCGAAAGTTGAAGTACGGCGAAACGATCACCTACGGAGAATTGGCCGCTCGAGCAGAGCGCCCGCGAGCAGCCCGCGCCGTAGGAACCGTGATGTCCTCAAACCGCTTCCCAATCATCATTCCCTGCCACCGAGTCGTCGGAGCGGGCGGCGGTCTGGGAGGTTACTCGGCGCCCCAGGGCTTGAGCTTGAAAACACAACTGCTGGAACTTGAGCAGCGGTAGCCGTGTTTGACGAATGTTTTGATGCCAAGTTGTCGGTCACGAAGTGGCCGCGAATACAAGCTCGAAGCGCGAGCGAGTGCATTCCGGACTTTCAATCGGTGAAGATTCACTCGCTTGCGCTTCGAGCTTGTATTCGTCAAACACGGCCTCCCCAAAGAAACAGATCGGCCGCCGAACTGGCCGGCGGCCGAGGTGCATCGCTACGAGTTGTCTGAGCATCGGATGATCAATCTGGCGAAGGCGAGTCAGAGCTCAGGGACAGAACGGACTACCAGCCGTAGCCACCGTAGTAATTCGCCTGATAGGGAACACCGTAACCGCCATTCATCGGCATCCCATATCCGCCGTACCCACCACCAAATCCACCCCCATATCCACCAACTGCTCCGTACCCACCCACGGCGCCCACGCCGTAGATGCTTCCTCCATACGGGCCAACTGCACCGAAGCCTCCCACCGCCCCGTACCCACCGACGGCTCCGTACCCACCTCCGTATCCACCTCCGTATCCACCTCCGTAGCCGCCATATCCGCCACCATAGCCTCCGTACCCGCCGCCGCCATAGCCTCCATAGCCCATCCCGCAACCGCCATAGCCACAGTTCGTGACCGCCGGGAAGTACGGCCGCACGGTATAGCACGAGCTACAACTGTAGCACCCACCACCGTAACACCCACCGTAGAAGCAGGCCGTCTTCGTCCCGTCGGCGGCAACGTTCGCCGTCTGCATTGGAGCCGGGCCGATCATCGTCGGGCGGGTGGGCGTTTGAACCTGGATGTGTGCTGTCGCTGACGTCACTGCGGGGTTGGTCGGACGATAATTCCCGGCTTGCGCCGTACCCGCTGACAGACCGGTCCAGCCCAGCACGGCGATCGTCAGTAGGGTGTGCAAATTCTTCATGATGGAACTCCTTCACTCTGCTCTCTCTTTGAGCAACACGCGGATCAGTCCGCTGAGACCTGTCTGTCGCACCCTGCGTCAGACGGTGACTCAGTAACGCAACACACGTGCCAATTCGCGATCTCACACTTGTTCAAAAAATCGTTAGATAGAAGAGGTGCGACCGCGCGCCATAGCACGAAAATGTCAAAATGTACCATTTGAAAAGTGTTGTTTTTACATTTGTGCAATGTAAAAGATGCATTCTGTGACTTTGTGGATCGTATTGATTTTATCGGCTGTCGCATGGTTTGAAAAAATGGGTGTTTTGTTTTTGTAGGTATGTGTGTTTTGAGTCTGATTTTGAAATGCCGGTTTTGGTGCTGTTTGCGATTATGCGGCGCTAAATAGTGATTTATGTGGATGTTGTGTCGAGTTGGCTTTGAATTATTTTGCGTGAAATCGATTTGGCATGTGAGATGCGTTAGGGTTGTGTCAATGTGACTCGCTGGACGGGGTTGGTGATGTAGAAAACTCCTGAATGGAATCGCGAGACACTCCCTAAAAACCGATTTTAAGCCAGAAAGAAACACGATCATGTTGGTACTCACACGCAAGCGGACGGAAATGATTCAAATCGGCGAGAACATTTTTGTCAAAGTGATCCAGACCGGCCGGTCCACCGTTAAGATCGGGATTGAAGCGCCATCAGATGTGCGGGTTCTGCGAGGGGAATTGGTGAGCGACGAGAAGCAGAAGGCCATCACTTCGCTGGCAGATCTGCTCCAGGCTCGGCATAGCCGGATCGATGACGCGGACGTCGAATTGGCCGTGCACTAGACCGTCAGGCACGGATGGAACTCTGGAAAAAAAGGCAACCGATAGCCGGGCCCGACGCCCGGTGGGACACGAAAAAAGTTCCCCTTCAAACCACAGGCTCAAGACGGCCTTCAGGCAGCGAGCCTCACAATAGGACAGTGATCATGATCACGACGACCCTCGGAAAATTATCGGGCAAGATGTTCAGAAGTTTTGGATGGTGGCAGTTCCTGGTCCTCTCAGGCGTCTGTGCCTGGTTGAGCACTCCGGTCGACGCCCAGCAGAACACATTTCAACAGCCCCTCAACGGCGCCCCGGCCGGCAGTGGCTTCAGCCAGGACGAGGGGGATACCTTCCCCCAGGCCCCCAGCATGGGACGCCGGGCCCCGCAGCAAAATGGCTGGGACGATCCGGCGACTCAGTTCCCGCGTCAGATGCCAGCGTCTCCCCTGCGTGACAATGGCAACATGGAGCAGATCGATCTGCGTCCCAATGGCCAGGGCGACTGGGGTATCGGTGGCGGCTATGGTCCTCGAACCAGCCGCTATCGGTCACCGGCCGGCGAAGACCCCCTGTTCGTGAGCCCCCGGAACCGCCGGTCGAATCACCAGTCTCCCAGTTACCAATCTCCCGGTTTCCAGGGACCGGCCTACCCACCGGCCGGCATGCAGGGCCCTGCCCCACAAGTTCCGGGCCTCCCGAATTCCAATTTCCAGGCCCCGAATTTTCAAGCTCGGGCCCCGAGCTTCCAGACTCCGAACTATCAGGCCCCGGCGTACCAGTCGCCGGGCCTGCAAAATCCGAATTTTCAAGCTCCCGGTTTTCAGGGACCCAGCTATCAGAATCCTCAACCCCGGCCGCAGGCTCCCGAACAAGCCGTCAATCCGGTTCAAGACGCTCAGACCAAGATCACTCGGCGTTATCAGAACCAGGGTTTCCTGTCTCTGTTAAACCTGCCTCCGCAACAGTCGGTCGCGTTATATACCGAAGTCATGCAGATGATTAATACTCGCCACCTGGAACCCAGCACCCCGCAGGTTCGAGTCCAAAAAGCGATGAGCAACCTGATGTTCGCCTTGGACGTCCCGACCTTCGTGCAGACCAACCAGTTGATGCTCCAACCCGGCAATGTGCAGGCTTATCGCCAGGCCCTCCAGCAGGCGATGCAGGCCCCGATCCAGTCTGAGCAGGACGCCGTGAACATGCTCAATTGGACCATGCAGATGTCCGCTCAACAGATTGGCCTCCGCCCCGCCGCGACCGCGCTGGAGTTCGTCTACGGTGCGGTGGAATCGCTCGACAAATACTCCGCGTTTGTTCCCCCGGAACGCACGCCCGGTGCCAGCCTGCAACTGGAAAGCAATCTGGTCGGAATTGGCGTGCAGATCGAAATGAAGCCGCAAGGTGCCGAAGTCGCCAAAGTGATCACCGGCAGTCCGGCTCAAGCGGCCGGTCTCCAGCACGGTGACGTGCTGCTGGCGGTTAGTGGTCATCAGTTGGCTGGATCGAGTGTCGATCAAGCCGTGGAATTAATCAGCGGTGCTGCCGGCTCGCAGGTGGTCCTGGGTGTCCAGCGTCAAAATCAGGGCCCCTTCACAGTGACGGTGACTCGCCAGGCGATCCAACTCCACAGCGTCAACGACATCCAAATGATCAACGGAACGCGGGTGGGATACTTCAAGCTCGACAAGTTCACCGGCACAGCCACAGAAGAGGTCGAAAACGCCATGCAACAACTCTATCAACAAGGGATGCAGTCGGTCGTCATCGACCTGCGAGGCAACCCGGGCGGCCTGTTGACCGCGGCCATCCAGATTTCCGACAAGTTCCTGCCGCAAGGCACGATCGTGGCCACACGAGGCCGCACCGCTGCCGACAATACCGAAGAGCATGCCACGAAGGACCACACCTGGAAGATGCCGATGGTCGTCCTGGTGGATCACAACAGTGCCAGTGCCAGCGAAATCTTCGCCGCAGCGATCCAGGAAAATGGCCGCGGAGTGGTCGTCGGCCGGACCAGCTATGGCAAGGGCACAGTCCAAACACAGTTCCCACTGCAAACCGCCGGCTGCAGCCTGCGAATCACGACCGCCCGGTTCTACTCACCGACCGGCCGAGTCATGGCCGGAGCCGGAGTCACCCCCGACGTCCAGATCCCCGAGAGCACCGGCTCCAGCCAGGCGTTCGGAATCATGGACCAAGACGTGATGGCCGCAGTCAACGTCGCCCAGCAAGGGGGCCAGCCAGTCAACCCAAACCTGAGCGGCATGCAGAACTACTCGCAGCCAAGAATCCCCCAACCCTTCAACCAACCCCAGTACCTGCCTGCGGGTCGCTAAACCAATCGACCAAATCAGCCGCCGGGCGTTAGCCCCCGGTTCTGAATAGCAGGTCAAGTTTCAAGAACAGAGTTCAACCCCCAGATCGACAAAAACCCGTAGGATAGGCATCCTGCCTGTCCGTGAAATCAAAGAAAAGCAACAACAGATCCACAGCAAAGACCTGTCAGAGATTCGGTGGTCAAGACGGCCATCAGTCTCACTCGCCTGGCAACCGCAACCCGGCCAATCCAGAAGAGTCGATCCCAGAGAAAAGGAGCGAAAGCTTGAGAATACGACCAACAATCCCACCCCAGGGAGTTCTGTAAAAGACCCGGCCCACGGAAACGAGCCGGGTTTTTGCATTCTTTGGGACCCATCAGTCGCCGCCACCCAACACCGCCGCCCCGCGAACCAAATCTCCGGGCGAATTGTCCCGTAGGATAGGCATCCTGCCTGTCATCTTCGTGCAGGAGCGACAGGCAGGATGCCTATCCCCACGAAAAGAACCGGCCAGCAAGCACGACCTGATGTGTCCTAGAGTGGGGCAGCAACAGGAATTACGATCTCAACAATGATCCGGGCGAGCGGCAGAAAGTGCCGGAAGATTTGTGTTGAGAACTCTTGACCGAGATAAAACCCCATGCTACCATTCTGACTCACCCAGCCCAAACCAGTTCGCGACCAACGCAACTCAAACCGGCAAACGAAGTTGCAACAACAAGCAACTCGCAAAAAGGGTGAGCCAAAGCCAACAGTTCGGGGCCAGCCAAGGTCCCCAACCGAGAAAACATTCCCCGATAGCTCAATTGGTAGAGCGAGCGGCTGTTAACCGCTAGGTTATAGGTTCGAGTCCTATTCGGGGAGCTCAACAAAAAGGTAGCGAGTCTTCGTTACCCCACTGGTTAACGCGAACGCCGAGAGAAATTTCCTCTCGGCGTTTTCGCTTTTACCGTGACTCTCAAAGGCTTTACGCCCAATCCCGCGTCTCTCGCGAAACTCTCTATTCCGTATTTGAATATTCGGGGTGCGAACGCAACCCCTGGGGTTCGGTTCGGACCCCGAACAATACGGTAGCGCACTCTCTGACTCTCTTGGTTAACAGCTTGTTGTGGTTAACAGGCTAGGAATGATATCCAGAGTATTGCAGCGGATGATTCGCTGAGACATTCTTTCGTGATACCGTGCGTATAGGTTTTGATTGGAAGCTACAGAGCCTGACGATTATCGGAGCCCCTGTTTGGTTCTCCTACAACCTCTCCAGCTGGGAGCGTTTTCTCTCAGCCTCATGAGTCAGCAACGAATCGGCACCGCCATCTTGTTCCGCCTGACGGAAGAATTCGATTGCATCCTTCGGTCGGCCAAGCTTCTCGTAGCGTAGCCCCATGAGAAATGCGAGCGGGCCACGAAATTCCGGGGACAGGGACGGCGACACGGCTCCCCAGCCCAGAAAACTGTTCGTGCCCTTCCAGGTGAGTACGATCGGAACGAGCAGACTGCCACCTAATTTCCCCTCGGCATACAAATCCACCGCACGCGTGCACGCTTCCCAGAGGATCGGCTCGTAAGCCGCTGAAGAATTGTCGGTCAGCAAGCTGCGACGCACCATTTCGTAGATGGCAGTTTGTGGATGGAGACGGATGGTGGTGGGTAAAGAGACGGTTCGAAAGACAATGTCATAAGCGGCTTGCTTCCCTCTCGTGGATTGAAACTGGGCGGCAAATGCCGGGCCCATGGTCTTACCGACGCCACTCACTTCAAAAACTTTAACCGAGTCTCCCATTGAGCTGAAGGCGCGTTTGGAGAACTTGTCGGCTTGCTCGACGGGCATCGCGTCCGCGAGCGAAGCACGAATGTGGTCATACACCAGACTCGTGTTCACGTTTGCTTCTTCCCAGTCCGATTCGATTTCACTTTGCCACAACTCAACTGCACCGGAGTGATCTCCTCGCCGATCGCGCAGGATTCCGAGCATGAGACCCAGCAGCCGGTGATTCAGCTTGATACCAGGGTGCATGTCGGCTAAATCCGTCCGACTGGCAAAGTCGTTCAACGTGACACGGGACCGTTCGGCCTCCTGTTCCGACTCCGCCGTTCGCCCCAATGCGTCGAGTAATCGAACGCGATCGGCACTCCTCAAAGCCCGCTCAAGAGCCAACGGAAGACCGAGATTAGCGGGTGAGCCATCCAGTATCGCTAGGGCTTCGGCAGCTCGTCCCTGGAGTCGCAGCAACCAGAGGTGCTCCTGAAGACAACCGCTGGCATTGGCGGCACTGGCCTTACTGAAGTCCAAGGTGGGCTGTCGAAATTGAGGGGTCATCAATTCCGCATAGTACAACGCATCCGTAATTCGTCCCACCGCATGATACGCACGCAGCAATTGCCACTCGCCGCCAGACTGGAACAGCAGTTGTCGCACGGCGGCACCACGTTCGGCTTGCTCGACGCGGTGTGCATTGGGGACAATCAAATTGACGCCTGCGGAGACCAGTTCGTATTCCTGAACGATCTCCAGGCGAACGTCCTCGGGAATCATTCCCGCAAGTTCCTCGAATCGAAATCGACTGGCGAGGCTTTCCAAGAGTTCTTCGGCCCGCTTGGAGTTCTTCTCTCGCAGCCGTCGTAACCAGAGCTGGCATCCAGCCTGGGGGGGCCAGAGGTCACCCGATTGCCCCGACAGGCTACTGAGCAGTTCATCACCTTCTGCCGTTCGGCCAACGGCAACCAAACACAAGGCTCGTTTGTAAGTCGACTCTTGGATAGTAGGAAAATCCGCATGGGAGCTCGCCTCACGCGAGTAAATCTCGAGTGCTGATGAGTATTTTCCCATTGCATAGAGTTCATCGGCCGATTCCAGTGGTGAAGGTTGAGAGGCCTGTCCCTGGCGCCGCGCCTGCAATTGGAGAATGCGATCTGCCGACCCCATCACGATCCCAAACCATCCCGAGTCATCCGCAGGTAGCGGAAACGCATCCCGAAACTGGACCGCGGGCAGATCGTTTAGTTGCACCGACAGCAGTTGGCCCTCACGTTGGACGGTCAACCGCAACGTTCCGGCGGACAGCGGCACCTCCTGGCGGCGCAGTGTCGATTTATCGCGGCGCAGCTCCAGAGTGGCTCGCCCCGACGGCTGGCCCGCGGAATGCAGCAGAAAGAAGTAACCGCTTTCTGCTTGACGCCCGGCAAGCACCAGACCAAGTGGTTCTTGTCCCGCCCCAGGCAGAAACTGGGACTCCAGTATCACCGTCCCCCCACTGGGTACTGACGATAACGCCGTTGGAGTCGACAACCCGCGGTGAGCCAATCCCTGCCCGTCGGGCGTTGCCTGCAATGTCGGAAAAACTTTCGAGACGTCGGTGAACGGCGGCTCCAGTACGAACAATGTGTCCCAAAGTCGCAGCCGCTGCTGGAGTGCTTCGCGAAGTGGCGCTGCGAGCGCCGCCGACCGTTGGCCAACAAGATCAATCTGCCGCTGTATTTCGACATACTCGGCAGGCGAAAGCCGTGGCCGCGCGATGTGCTGCTGGGCGGCAGTGACAAGCTTTTCGGTAATTCTGCGGCGTGCCAGCGCTTCAGATTCCGGAGCCACGCGACCGATCGATTGGGCCAATCCGTCGAGCTTCGCAAGGGTCTCCGCGGAGATGTTTTCGGAATCGAGCTCCGCCTCGAACTGCTGATTCAACGTCGCGAGCTGGTAGGCATCCGACGAGCGCCACACCAACCAGCCGGCCAGCATGACGACAATGGCGACCGCCAGCAGCGACAGATGAGCGATCGGATTTCGTTTCACCCGTCGCGCGACATAAGGCATCCACCCCTCGCGCCGGGCGAGAATTGAATCACCCTGGAAAAAACGTCGCAGGTCGTCGGCGAACGAGGCTGCCGAGGAGTAGCGGCCGGCGGGGGATTTCGCCAGTGCCTTAACGCAAATGGTTGCCAGGTCGCGATGCACTCGGGGGTTCAAGTGACTTGGTGGCACGAGTTCCTGAAACTGGACTTGATACAGCGTCTCAGCCAGTGTCTTCCCTTGAAAGGGGGGCTGACCAACAAGCATGCAGTACAGGATGCCGCCGAGAGCATAGACGTCAGTGCATGGACCAATTTCGTCGATTCGTCCCGCTGCCTGTTCGGGAGCCATGTAACTGGGTGTGCCTAGAATTTGTCCAGAGGAGGTGAGATTACTGTCATTTTCCAACCGCTTGGCCAAACCGAAATCGGTGATTTTATGTAGTCCATCGAGTGTGAGCAGGATGTTTTGAGTTTTCAGGTCTAGATGAATG